>JABZGZ010000063.1 GCA_015259105.1 Atopobium sp.
CCTCAATAGTCTGCGTAGGAGCCCAGTGCTGAGGCTTACCGTCTTTATCAAGACCTACTACAGAAAGAGTGACGGAAACAAGCTGACTTGGATCTGGGTCTTCCTCTACAGGTCGAGCGCCCTTCTCGCCTGCCACGGTAAAGGTGGCAGAGACCTTCTGATTAGTAAGGGCCTGGAACTGCTCATTATCTGGATACAAACTTGCATAGCGAGAATAGCGTGCACTTGAAAGAAGTGCCGAAACCGTAACAGACGTGTTGTACTCAGGAGTCTGTGCAAGAACAAGATTCTCGTTCTGAATGATTGTTGGCTGCGAAGAACTGTACGTGCGCGCCTGATCAGCAGGACCCATGGGGTCGTACGTTGGGAACTCGGAAGGCACAATACCACTTGCGGACTTATCGGTATTGTTAACATCATAAGACCAGGTCAAAGAGCCGTCAGCAGCACGATAGAACTTGTTTGGCGTGGCCAGAGACTCAGAAACGCTATCCTGCTTATTCTGCTGACCAGAAGGAGTGGCAAGCGCATCCCAGAAATGAGCCTTAGACTCATTCATCAAAGCAAGCTCTGCATCAATATCAGCCTGATTAAGCGGGCTTACCGTAACCGTAAGAGTCTTAGAGACTGATACCTCAGGATTTTCTTTATCGGTAACGGTCAAAGTGATGTCTACCTGCTGCGCAGAAGCAGAAGGCAGAGGCTGGTACACCGTTGCTCGATAACCATTAAACCTAATGGCGTTATTGGAGGACGTGTAGGTAAACTGATAGCGCTTACCATCCAAACCAAAGTTCTTTGGCGTAGGCATCTGAAGATCGTCTGTGACTGCCTGAGCATTAATGGAGTGATTGGTATACACATCTTTAATGCTGGATGCCGAGAAACGCCTGTTAATGCGTCTTAACAGATTATTCTGAGCATCGGCAATAGCCGAAGAATCACCTGGAACCGTTATGGTGAAGGTTTTCTGATAGCTTGTCTGAGGAGCGTCTGAGCTGCTCAAAGAAACGTTTGCAGTCAGCGTTACCTGCTTGTCACGAATGCCGCGGGTAACTGTTGCCTTATAAGGCTCAGTACCATAACCATCAATACGAACAGTAGATGTATCTGAGCTGGTCCAGGTTACCTTAGACCAAGAGAGCTGGCTCCCATCAGCAGAAACAAGCTTATGTGGGAGGGTAAAGTCTGAAGTTACAGAAGATTCATTCTGTCCTGCCGCGTATGATGGCGCAAGGTTTTGAGATACGTCAGCAAGTTGCGCCTGAGATTTTGCCTCATCCCAAGGAATTAAAACATTGCAGGTATATTGGACGGTCTTTCCGTCTTTAGAAAGTTCAAAGGTAACTTTTGCCTGACGGAGGATAAGAGTGCTTCTCTGGTTAGTAAAACCGGCCGCATCCATCCAGAAGTACTCAATAGAACCATTAGTCGCAAAATCAGTAGAAATGCCTGCGTGAGCATATGAGGCTGTCGAAGACATCTGAACAGATGCCACTCTAACGTTAACCTCTCCAGCACCAATACGACGCAGCTCTTCTGCAACCATGGTGTTGAGGTTAGTATCTACCCCATAGCGAGGTTTTGGCTTATAGAAGGAATTAGTCAGAGTTTCTACTGCCTGATCCAGCGTTTTGTGTGGATAGTCAGTCTCATTTGTGGTTGCTGCAACACCAGGGCCTGTCTCTTCAGAGGTTGTGGTTGCACCACTTGTAGCTTCTACCGTACCAGAAGCAGCTTCCGTACCAGAAGCGTTGTCCTGAGCAGTAAGGGCATTCTCTGCTGAGGAGGTTGCAGTAACAGTAGTGGTCAGCTCCCCCGCTGCTTCTGCGAATGCAGGAGCTGGTAAGAGCGCAAACACTAAAAGTATGGAGAAAAGGCTATTGAGCGCCTTTTTAAACATGCTTCTAATTCCTTCCAACTTGTGATGAATTTAGCCTTCTTGCCAAAACAAGCACCACAATTCCAAGTACAACTAAAGGCAGACTGAGCAACTGTCCCATGGTAATAAAGCTGCCAAAAAGGTAGCCAAGCTGCTCGTCTGGAACACGAACAAATTCCACGACAAACCTAAAAATGCCATAAAGCATCAAAAACGTTCCAATGAACGTTCCTTGTGGACGAGGAGGGTACTTCCTAGAAAGGACGTACAAAATGACAAACATCACAAGGCCCTCGAGAAGTGCTTCGTAGAGCTGAGAAGGATGACGGTAGACCGCTCCTCCTGTCTCAAACATTACTCCCCAAGGCAGATCTGTTGGCTTTCCCCAAAGTTCACCGTTGATGAAGTTTGCGCAGCGTCCAAAGAAAAGACCAAGCGGCGCACCAATAACTCCCAGGTCACAGATGGTAGGGATAGAGAGATCCGATGCCTTACAGACAATAGAGCCGCCAACAACAGCGCCTACAAGGCCACCGTGGAAGCTCATGCCACCTTGACTTAAGGCAAATGCATCAAGTGGATGAGCCACGTAATAACCAGCGCCGTAGAAAATAACGTAGAACAGACGGGCGCCAACAATAACGCCAAACGAGATGCCAACCATCAAATTAAGCACGTCATCAAGGGTAACGTTAAGTTTCCAGCGCTGAGCAGTTCTATACATAACTACGCCAGCAAGCACAAAGCCCACCAGATATGCCAGACCATACCATCTGATAGACAGCGGACCCAGAGAAAGTGCTACTGGGTTTAACGAATGATAGAAAGCATCAAGCCACACAATACGTCCTACTTACTAAAACTACTTTGAAAGAACATGCGAAGGAGTTGCTCCGCGCTGACCCTGATAATGGCTGCCAAGATCTTTGCAGCCATAAGGACGCTCAACAGGAGAGCTCATACGCTCAAAGGAAAGCTGACCAATCCTCATGCCAGGGTGCAAAATGATTGGAAGGTTAGCAACGTTAGAAAGCTCCAGTGTGAGCTCTCCGTCCCAACCTGGATCAACATAACCTGCAGTTGAGTGAATCATAAGGCCTAAGCGACCCAAGGTGGACTTACCTTCAAGTTTGCCAAGGATATCGTCAGGAATAGCAATGCGCTCAAGCGTAGTACCAAGCGCAAACTGACCAGGATGAAGAACAAAAACTTCTCCCTCAGGAACATCAATTGACTCAGTAAGACCCTCTTGAGCTACAAGTGGATCAATTGAGGTGTGCGTAGAATTGCGGAAGATTCTAAAGTTTGAGCCAAGACATACGTCAACCGATGCAGGCTGCACATTCTGCTCACACAGAGGCTCAATAACGATACGACCAGCAGCAATCTCGGCTTTAATGTCGCAATCAGAAAGAACCACAACGTCCACCTTTCTTACGTCATACAAATGTATGGTCAGAAAACCTAGTTATCCGTTTATATAAAATATCACGCCCTACACAATAATGTGCGGGACGTGATATATAAAATTTGTAAACATGCAGGTCAGTTATGGTTCTTCATAACTTCTCTGCATAAAAAACATGTTTATGCATATAAAACTGTGTGCCAAAACACACCAAACGTTCACTTTTTGGCGCTTATCGGCAATTTACAGCATTGCGGGCTGAACGCGCTTAACGCCAGGAACATGCTCAATCAGGATGCGCTCAATACCCTCAGACATGTCGTATGCAGACATAGGGCAACCAGCACAAGAGCCGACCATCTCAAGGGTAACGGTGCCGTCATCGCTTACATCGATAAGCTCAACGTCGCCGCCGTCGGTCTGAAGGCTCTGGCGAATAACATCAAGGGTTGCATTCAAGAGGTCACGATTAATGGCCATGTTTGCTCCTACTCAAATCTACTCAAAGCGCGTCCGCGCTCATAACTTACAACAAGGGTATCGTACCCAAAATTCCAAACTTATTTCTCGCCTATCCAATTGGCGAGAAAAGATGTCCAACTGAAGCATCTTTCAGACGTGCGGGCAATGATGCACCCGACGCTGTTGCCGCAATCGCCGCAACTACGCGAGAGGTAGCCTCCCGTGTCTGCTCCGTGCTTAGAAGCGTTGCGTCTACCATAAAGCGCTTCACGCCGGCAGAAAGCATCTCGGCCATCTCTGGCACACCGTCAAAGAGCTTAGGACTCCAAATCTTAGAGCGGCCGTGCCTATCAGTCCTAACCGGCATGTAATCGTTGTCAATGCCTCTGAGCGTGTGCTCCTCAAGACGTAGCTTGCAGGCATCACAATCGTGGATGCACTTGCCCGTAGACATCAAGATACAGTGCTCAGTTGTCATGGTGCGAATACGGCCGCTGACCATATAGCCCACGGGGATCGAGGCATTTCTCGCCAGGTGACAAATCTCCTGGAGAGTCAGCTCGGAGTTGAGCCAAACGCCTTCTGCTCCCATGTCAGCCAGTGCTTGCAGGGCGTAGTCGTTGTGGACCGGAATGCACTCGCGCACCTCAGGGATGGCGCCGCGCTCAACAGCCAGCGCCAGCTCAGAGATGTTGCCCACGGCAACCGGCCTACCTGCAGCAACGTACGGGTCCATGCGATTGTGGTCAATCTCGCGGCACACCTCGTCAAGCCACGGAGTTACCTTGGCGAGAAGATCCTCTGGCCACAAAGCCTCTGCGAGGGCATCGGTAGTTGCATACAGACGATTTGCTCCCGCCTTGAGCGCAACACGTGCCTGTTCGGGAGTCTCAACCAGAACACATATTTCTGCCTGCGACGCATTTGTTTTTGCAGCAGTCTCATCAAAGGAAAATAGCTTCTCTTTGTCCTGAGCTTCTCGCTCCTTTTGATAGGCAAGACGGGAAAGCGGTGCAATCTTCTGCTCGCGGTCCTGGTACTCCTCAAGAAGCGCCGCCTCCAGCTGCTCACATGCTGCAGCGCGGACCTTGTGAACGGCACTAAAGCTCATGCCGCAGGCGTCATCCATCTGGACGTCAAAGCTTACCGCCTCAAATGGAGAGGTTCCCATGCGACCAACGTGCTCAATAAGCTCGTCAGAGGTTACCGCCTTGGTGCGCGCCTCCTCCACCACAAAGCCCTCGGCAGACGCACGTGCAACGCCGTCTGCGGTAGTGAGCACCACGGTAAAAGGTTGGCCAATGCGGGCAATAATAGCCACGTCAACGGCGCGTTTGCGAGGATATTCCAGTGAAGAAATCTGCTCAGCTGCCACGCGCGCTGCCTCAGAGCGAATAATGCGCACCGTGGAGCCGGTCTGCATAACGCGAGAAGTGCGAACGGTAACCGTCTGGCCAGGCTCAACGTCAACAGGACAAAGAGCAGTCAGGAACTTATCAGGCTCATCGAGCGGCCTAATTTCAAGCAAGTCATTCTTGCCAATAGGCGCGTGTGCAATAAGGTCAACATCTGCCTGCTTGTAGCGGCGCAGCTTTACACGACCACCATTAAGGCCACTCTTGCGCTCAAGTGCATCCTCAAGTGGGCGTCCTCCGGTAACCTCACCAACAATCTCACCGCGGTTGTTGGAGCGCTCATAGCTCATCATCTCGTTGCCAGCGGTGCCATGCAGGTACGCGTTAGTCAGACCGCGGTTAAATGAGCGTTTAAGCAATCGATGACGGCGTGCCACATCGGCTTGGTTGTCCACGCCCTTCTCGGCAGCATCAATTGCCTGACGATACGAAGATACCACCGAGTTCACGTACTCAGGCGCCTTCATGCGGCCTTCAATCTTAAGCGAGCCAACGCCCGCCTCAATCATATCGGGCACGTCATCAATAGTGCAGTAATCCTTAGGGCAAAGCAGTCTATCAATGCCGCCCATCGAGACAACTTCATGCTTAGAGTTGAGCAGCTCATACGGCAAGCGGCACGGCTGAGCACAGGCTCCGCGGTTAGCAGAGCGGTCTCCTCGCATAGATGACATATGACAGATGCCCGAATAGCAGAAGCACAAGGCACCGTGACCAAAACACTCCAGCTCAACGCCAAGCTTGGAAATAGTAGAAATCTCTTCTTTAGTTAGCTCTCTAGACAGGGTTACGCGACCCACGCCAAGCTTTTTGCAGGCAGCAACACCGCGCGTATCGTGGATGTTTGCCTGTGTTGATACGTGGCATTCAATCTCTGGCCAGGTTTGTCTGACCTGAGCCATAAGACCCCAGTCCTGGATAATAAAAGCATCTGCGCCAAGGATCCACGCACGGCGAATCAGGCGCAGGACACGCTGCATCTCGTCCCACTTAACAACAACGTTAACGGTGACGTACACGCGAGCGCCAGCTAGATGGGCCTGTCTGCACGCACGCGCAAACGACTCGTCGTCAAAGTTATCCGCGCCACGGCGGGCATTGAAGCTGTTGCCTAAGCCGCAGTAAATAGCATCTGCACCACCAGCAAGAGCTGCAGTAAATGGCGCTGGACCTCCCGCTGGGGCGAGAAGTTCCATCTGTGTTGCACGAGGGAGCGGCTGTGTTGAGAGTTCTTTATCAGAAGCTTCCTCTGTCCACTCTGGCTCGTTCATGCGATTAAGCTCGTGAGCTGTGGATTCTCGCTCACGACGATTACGTTCGTTCATACTACCTAACTTGCCGCGTCGCTTACTACTTCTTAAGTGAAGAAAGTGCTGGATGAATCTTATCTTTGTCGGAAAGAATAACCTTTGCAGGATCTAAGGTTTTCTCGCCAAGAAAT
>JABZGZ010000064.1 GCA_015259105.1 Atopobium sp.
GAGAGAAGAAGCACCAGGCACCAAGCCTGTCGCTGGAGATGATGACTCGCGGACTGCAGGTTGCGCTGGAAGCGGCGCTTGCAAACGACGTTGATCTCGCGGATTCCGAAAGCGGAACGACCTGCTAGAACTCGCGCTGCTGTAAGGGCGCCTACAAGTGCACGGGTTTCTCGCCAGGCGCGAGGTGCGCGGGGTTCGTGGGGCGCTGCGAGCGCACCGGGTTTCTCGCCAGGCGCGCCTGAAAAGTGTAAAGAATCTGTATTTGAGACACAGATTCTTTGACAAAATCAGGCAAATCCACCGATTCTTTTACACTTTTAGGCAAAAATTACAGATTCTTTGATGAAATCAGGCACGTGAAAGATAGGCGCTTCGGCTCTAAATTTTGAGCCTGAAAACTGCATCATGTCTGAGTAAATTTACTCAGACATGGCGAGAAAAACAGGCAAATCGCTCAGACATGGCGTACTTTTCCGGCAAATCGTTCAGACATGTCGAGAAAAACAGGCGCACTCCTGTCCGCATCAGGCTCGCTCCAGGCGTGCGCTGATCGTGCGCCAGCTCGCACCGCCCACCTGGCGAGAAACCCCGTCCACTCCCAGCATTTCCGCACAAGAAACCCGGTATCCACAAGAAGTAGATACCGGGTTGAAATCGCTTCGCGACCTGCACGCGCCTTTGACCTGCGGGATTACAGGTTGAAGTCGCCGCCGAAGATGTCGGAGACAGGACGGTCGGTGTAGACAGCGTAAATTGCCTCGGCAATCTCGTTTGCGATGGTAATCGTCTTGATCTTGGAGCCTTCCTGGTTTGCTGCCGCACAAGGAATTGCGTCGGTAACCACGCACTCCTCGATAGGAGCGTTGTTGAGGCGCTCGATTGCAGGACCAGAGAAGATACCGTGGGTGGCGCAGACGTAGATATCGCCTGCACCCATTTCCTTCAGCTTAACAACGGAAGCGCAGAGGGTACCTGCGGTATCAATCATATCGTCGTTAACAATGCAGGTCTTACCCTTGATGTCGCCAATGATGCCCATAACAGCGCTCTCGTTGTGACGAGGACGGCTCTTGTGTGCAATAGCAAGGCCGCAGTCCAGGTAGTCGGAAAGCTTCTTAGCAGCCTTTGCGCGACCCATATCAGGGGAGACAACAACGGTGTTCTCCCAGTCGAATGGCTTACTCTTAAAGTAATCACCCAGAAGGTAAAGAGCAGTCAGGTGAGAAACAGGAATGTCAAAGAAGCCCTGGATCTGGCCCTGGTGCAGGTCAAGGGTGATAACGCGGTCAACGCCAGCGTTCTCAAGCAGGTTTGCCATCAGGCGAGCAGTAATAGGCTCGCGAGCAGCAGCTTTGCGGTCCTGACGAGCATATGCGTAGTGAGGGATAACTACGGTAAAGCTGTTAGCAGATGCGCGCTTTGCAGCGTCAGCAACAATCAGCGTTTCCATAACCAGGTCGTTGACGTTGACACCTGCCAAAGACTGAATGAAGAAGACCTCGTCGCCGCGGACAGACTCGTCAAAGCGAGCGTAGATTTCTCCGTTAGCAAACTTCTCGAGGAGAAGACCTTGTAGCTCTAGGTGAAGAATGTCTGCAACCTTACGAGCCAGTTCAGGGTTACCTGTACCGGTGTAGAGCTTGATATTTCTAGCAACTAACAGTGGTTCACTCAGGTTCTCGAACATCTAGTCCTCTTTCTCAAGCTTGTGACGCCTCTGGGCGGCGTATCCCTCAACAATTTTCTGTTCAGAGCGCTCAAGTGCGAGCGCGTCTGCTGGTACATCCTTTGTGATGCACGAACTTGCCCCCACAAGTGCGCCATCACCAATTGAGACAGGTGCCACCATCATGGTATCGGATCCAACAAAGACGTTGTTGCCAATGTTAGTCTTGAACTTGTGGTAACCGTCGTAATTGCACGTAATTGAACCCGCGCCAATGTTGACGCCGGAACCCATGGTTGTGTCACCAATGTAGGAGAGGTGAGGAACCTTGGAGCCCTCGCCGATAGTTGAATTTTTGATCTCAACGTGGGTGCCAGCCTTGGCGTGAGGCATGAGGTGTGTGCCTGGGCGCAGGTACGCGCGAGGACCGCAGGTAGCAAAGTCGTCTACCTGTGCGTTGATAGCTACAGTTTCATCGATAACAGCGTCGTTGCCAACAAGCGTATCGGTCAGACGAGTGTTAGGGCCTACCACGCAATTCTCGCCAATTGAGGTCTTGCCGTAGAGCATAGTCTGCGGGAGAACCTCGGTGTCCATACCAAGCGTGACCTCGGGGCCAATCCAAACGGAGGTTGGGTCCAGCATGGTGACGCCTTGGCTCATCCAGTGCTCGTTGATGCGCTCCTGCATGATGCGGGTAGCAACGGCAAGCTCGGAGCGGGAATTGACGCCCAGCGCCTCTTTGTAGTCGTCAACGTGGACGGCAGCAACAGGCTCGCCCTGGCTGACGTAAAGGCCCACCATGTCGGTGAGGTAGTACTCGCCCTGAACGTTGTCATTGCCGAGAAGATCGATGTTTGCGGTCAGTCTTCCGCCACAGAAGCAGTACACGCCAACATTGCATTCACGTTCTTGCTCGCGCTGCTCTGGCGTAGCATCCTTGTGCTCAACAATGGCAGTTACCTGGCCGTTAGAAGAAATGACGCGACCATATCCGGTTGGATCTGGGGGCGTCATTGTGAGTACCGTACATGCGTTGTGATGAGCTTTAGTTTCTGCAACAAGGTCGAGAATAGACTGTGCGCGCAACAGAGATGCGTCACCGTTGATAACAACAACGGGTCCCTTGAAGCCACCAAGAGCTTCCTTTACAACCTTGACGGCGTGGCCGGTGCCAAGACGCTCAGTCTGGGCAACATACTCAAGGTTAGGGAAGCAAGAAAGTGCAGATTTAACCTCGTCAGCGTGGTTACCAACAACCACAATGACGCGGTCAGCGCCAGCAGAAATTGCAGCGTTGACACTCCACCAAACGATGGGTTTATCTAGTAATTTGTGCACAATCTTAGGGTGGTGGGACTTCATGCGCGTTCCCTCGCCTGCAGCGAGGACAATCGCAGTAAGTGGCATACGTAAGCCTCCAAAGTACTTCGTATTACTCGATACGAGTGCGTCCCTACACAAAAGTTGCGTAAAAAATGGCTGGGGTAGTAGGATTCGAACCCACATTCCAGGCACCAAAAACCCGTGTCCTAACCGTTGGACGATACCCCAATGTAATCACTACGTTGGTTTTGTCCGCAACTCTATTAAGTGTATCAGCTTAGCGAAGCAAATGCTCCACAAATTGCATCAAGAACAAGAACTGCTAAAGTCTGCGCATCTGCGGTAGTAAATGAACCGTCAACGTTTGTACCTTCTGGCAGCACAATCTTGATAGGGGAGCCCGTTGCATCAGCAGACTCAATGGCAGTGCGCAGTCTTGCTGGCAGCGTCTCGTTTTCTTCCATAGAAACAGAGCCAATACCCACCTGTCCGCGAGCGGGCATACTTGGAGCATAAGCCGTGGTCAGAACCAAAACGGTAGCTGCATCAGTAGGAGAGTCAGCGCGATCAATCATGGTCATGCCGCTTGCCTCGGTAGTTGCTTTAGAAAGGTTATACACGCGAGCGGCCACGTTTCTAGAGATAGGATCTTCTCCCGTAATAGCAATGCAGGTGGTTTCAAGAACGTTAGCTGCGCGAGCAAAGCCCATAGGACCCTGTGGATGGGGGCCTTTTGCCTGCTTGCCGGACCAAACGTGGCGCAGACGCTCAATAGCATCGAGGGTATCCTGGAACGCCATACCATCGGCAAGCTCGCCGACGCTCTCCTGGAAAAGCTTAACGGCAGCCTCAGTATGAACACCGTAATGACCATCAACTTTTCCGCACGAGAAACCCAAGATGTTGAGACGCTCCTGCAGCTGACGCACGTCATTGCCGTGGAAGTTAGGAAGACGCAGGTAGAGGGTTCTGTCTCCTAGCTCATAGCCCTCATCGACCATGATTGCCCAGGTAGAGGCATCTACTTCTTCTCCAAGAGAAAGGTCATGGTCAAGCCTAAAGCGCGCAACGGCGCGAGCAGTTGACTTGCCAAACGTGTGGCTCTGGCGCTCATCGTCTTCGATGGTGTAGCCAAGCTTTACGAGGCGTTCCTGAATGTCTTCAACGGCAGCACCAGTGCTACCAGGAGTAATTGGATCCATAATTACCTTTCTCGGTTCACAAAGAAGTCTGCCATAGACAAAAGTGTGTCGCGAGCGTCTTCAGTAAGTATCACGTTTTCAAGCACGTGTTTTGCCTCATCAACTAAGGCAAGAGCGTGCGTGCGGACAAATTTTATCGCATTAGCGCTTTCCATAAGCTCCACAGCGCGCTGAAGCTTCAAAGTATCGCCTGTATGCGCAGAAAGTATGGAGACAAGCTCCGTCTTTTCTGCGGCGCCAAGGTGTTCAAGCGCGTAGACCACTGCGAGCGTGCGCTTGCCCTCAGTGATGTCTGACCTAAAGTCTTTACCCTGTACCTCGGCATTTCCTACCAGGTTGAGAAGATCGTCTTGCAGCTGGAAGGCAAGGCCAACTTTGAGGCCAAAGTCTTTGAGCGCATCAAGCGTCTTCTGGTCGGCACCACCAATGAGCGCACCCAGTACCAGGGGATATGCTGCTGAGTAGTAGGCGGTTTTGGAGAGCGCCATAAAAAGATACTGGTCAGAGGTAACATTCCAGCGCTCGTTTTGAGCCCAACCGAGGTCGAGAGCCTGACCCTCAAGGGTGTGCTCTTGCATGGCGAGAAGGGCGTCGATAACGCGAACTTTAAGCTGGTCAGAGAGGTGGTCGGCCACGGTAACGCGTCTGACAACATTGACCAGGGCAGAATCACCAACGTTGATGGCGAGTCCGGTACCGAGTGTCTTGTAGAGGCACTTCTCGCCACGGCGCAGCTCTGATTTGTCTGCGATGTCGTCGTGGATAAGGGCCGCCGACTGGAAGTCCTCAATGGCGCAGGCTACGGGCAGAGCGGCTTCGGCTGAGCCGCCGACTGCTTCGGCGCCCAGACAGCAGAGGACCGGTCGCACGCGCTTGCCACCGCCCGCACTGAAGTGAGCGAGTGGCTGGTAGAGATAGGTGTTCAGGTCCGCGCGGGTGCGCTCCGAGGGCGAGGACGCCGCTGTCGCGGGCGCTGTGGGTGCTGCGGGTGCTGCGGACGTTGCCGCGGGGAGACCGCGCATGATCTCTGCCTCGACGGCAGGGAGCTTTTGTGTGAGGTAGTCGGCGAAGTTCACGGAAATCCTAGCCGCGATAGCCGTCTGGGTTCATCGATTGCCACTTCCAGGAATCGCGGCACATGTCGGCGAGGTCGTACTGAGCCTTCCAGCCAAGCATGTCGGCAGCTTTCTGGCAATCGGCGTAGTTAGTTGCAACGTCACCTGCGCGGCGAGGCTCAATAACGTAAGGAATCTCTTTGCCACAGGCCTTTGAGAACGCCTTGATAACGTCAAGTACCGAGCTACCAGTGCCGGTGCCCAGGTTGAAGATTTCAACTCCCGTGCGGCCAGCCATCCATTTAAGTGCAGCTACGTGGCCGGAGCCAAGGTCGCAAACGTGGATGTAGTCGCGAACACCCGTGCCATCTGGGGTGTTGTAGTCGTCGCCAAAGACGTGAACAGCTTCGCGCTTACCCACAGCAACTTGAGCCACATAAGGCACCAGGTTGTTTGGAATACCTGCAGGATCTTCTCCGATAAGGCCCGACTGGTGAGCGCCAATAGGATTGAAATATCTAAGCAGGACAACGTTCCACTCTGGATCTGCGGTGTGAACATCGGTGAGGATCTGCTCAATCATCCATTTAGTCCAGCCATAAGGGTTGGTTGCGTTCTTCTTGGGGCTTTGCTCGGTCAAAGGAAGACTATCTGGGTCTCCATAAACGGTTGCAGAGCTCGAGAAAATAATTGACTTGCAACCGTGGTTTCTCATGACATCAAGAAGGGTGAGGGTGTTGCCCAGGTTGTTTGTGTAGTACTCAATGGGCTTGGTGACGGACTCGCCAACAGCCTTGAAGCCAGCGAAGTGAATGACAAAGTTAATGGCGTGCTCGTCAAAGATGTGGTTGAGTGCATCTGCATCGTTGACGTCTGCCTCGTAGAACGAAAGACGCTTAGCGTTTTCTTCTCCCACAATGGTTTTGATGCGATCGATAACCTTTGCCGAAGCATTGGAAAGGTCATCAACAATTACGGCCTCGTAGCCGGAATTGAGCAGTTCAACAACGGTGTGGCTGCCAATAAAGCCCGCGCCGCCGGTAACAAGTACGCAGGAATTTTGTGGGATCAGAGCGTCAGACATATCAATCCTTTCGTGGACTTATATCGTCATAAGTATACGGCTTTTCCGCGAAGCGTTGTGCGGTACGAGCACGCGGGTTTCTCGCCAGGTGCGCGTGCGGGCGTACGGGTTTCTCGTCGCACAAGTCCTTCTGCTATTGCGAGCCTAACTCTTCATTATGCGCGCCTGAAAAGTGCAAAGAATCTGTATTTGCGACACCGATTC
>JABZGZ010000065.1 GCA_015259105.1 Atopobium sp.
GGTGGTGCCGCTCACGGCTAGATTGAGTCCATCAGTGCTGGCGGCGTTGTCAACGAGGGCCGCGCAAGCACGCGTCTAGGTATGTTTGGCTGGCCAGCACTTGGCGAGGAGCTGGAGATTTCCAGAGACATTGATCTTTGTCGCCTTACTGGTTGCCCCCTGCACATCTGCCACATTTCAACGGGCAGGGGAGCAGAGCTGGTACGCGCAGCTAAGAAGGAAGGTCTGCCGGTTACCGCAGAGGTTTGCCCTCACCATCTCTTCTTGTCTGAGGATGACATCACCGATACCTATAACACCAACCTTAAGATGAATCCGCCGCTCAGGACCGCTGAGGATGCCCTTGCGCTTCAGGCTGCTGTTGCAGATGGTACGGTTGATTGCATTGTTACCGACCATGCACCTCATGCTGCTCACGAGAAGGACTGTGAGTGGGAAATCTCTTACTTTGGCTGCATTGGTCTTGAGACCTCGCTGCCTCTGATGATCACCAATATGGTGCGCACCAACAAGCTTTCTTACACTGGTCTTGTTCGCGCAATGGCCGTTAATCCTCGTCGTATTCTGCGTCTTGAGCCTGTTAAGATTGCTGCAGGTTACAAGGCTGACCTGACCCTTTTTGACCCAGAAAAGAAGGTTCAGATTACGTCAGAGTATTTTGAGAGCAAGTCTAAGAACTCGGCCTTTATTGGCGCCGAGCTTTATGGCGTTGCAACTGATGTGTTTGTTGACGGCAAGCGTGTTCTTGCCAATGAGGTAGTTGTTCCTGGAGGGGAAAAGTAATGCCACTACGTGGAAATGTACAGGTATTTGACTTTACAGTTCTGAGCAATACCCAGGTTGCCCAGAATCTGTATAGAGCTCAGCTCAAGGTGCCAGGTCTTTGTAAGTCTCTAGCGCCTGGTCAGTTCGTAAACGTTAATGTCCCAGGCGATAAGCGCCACATTCTTCGCATCCCACTGTCCTTCTCGCTAGCTGATAAAGCAACCGATACGCTGGAGCTTATCTACGCAACGGTAGGCGAGGGTACACGCAGGCTTTCTCAGATGAAGCCTGGTGACGCCAGTGACATGACTGCTCCTTGCGGCCGCCCCTGGCGCCTTAACGCTTCTAGCAAGAGAATCGTCCTGGTAGCAGGAGGTGTGGGTATCACACCAATCATCGCTGCAGCTCGTAAGCTTACCGAGTTAGGTGTTGAGTTTGACGCGGTCATTGGCGCACAAACTGCCGAGAAACTCTTTGGAGAAGAAGATCTTCTCGCCTTGGGCGCACAGAACGTGTACGTCACAACAGATGATGGTTCCAAGGGCACTAAGGGCTTTGTAACAGCAGCTTTGGAAGAGCCTTTGAGCCAGGGCATTTGGGATGCCATCTATACCTGCGGTCCAGAGCCTATGATGAGAAGCGTGGCCAAGCTCGCAATTGCCAACAACGTTGCCTGCCAGGTTTCTATGGAGCGGATGATGAGCTGCGCTTTTGGTGCATGCAACACCTGCAATGTCCCACTTGCTAAGGGCGGCTATGCGTCTGCTTGCATGGTCGGACCTGTCTTTGAGGCAAAGGAGATCGCATGGTAGATCAGGTAAAAATGTCCGTCAATCTTGGCGGCATTCAGATGAAAAACCCTATCAATACTGCTGCGGGTACCTTTGGCTACGGTTGGCAGTTTGAGGGCTTCTACGACGTTTCTCTGCTTGGCGCCATCACTATGAAGGGTGTTGCTCGCGTTCCCTGGGAAGGAAACCCAGCTCCTCGTATGTGCGAGCTCAACGGCGGCATGATGAACAGCGTTGGCCTTGCCAATCCTGGAGTGGACGATTTTATCGCCCACACTGATGACTACATGAAAGATCTTGAAGGCCGTGGTACGCGCGTCATCATGCAGATGGCGGCACACTCCGTTCAGGAGATGATTGATGTTGTCGAGCGCCTTGAAGAGCTTAATCCACACATCTCAGCTATTGAGCTTAACGTGAGTTGTCCAAATCTCGAGAAGGGCGGTAAGCCTCTCGGTGGTACTCCAGAGCAGGCTACAGAGATTATGAAGGCAGTTCGTCCTCTGACAAAGCTGCCCATTCTGGTTAAGATGGCCCCCGTCAACGTTGCCGAGATTGGTAAGGCTTTTGAGGCTGAAGGCGCAGATGGTTTAACGCTCATCAACTCCATCCCTGGTATGTCAATTAACGTCCACACCAGAAAGAGCAGGCTCTCTAAGCCAACAGGCGGCCTGAGTGGTCCTCTTTGTCATAACGCTGCAGTTCGTATGGTCTGGGAGTGCGCTCAGGCAGTTTCTATTCCTATTTGCGGTGTTGGTGGCGTAGAAACGGGCGAGGATGCTGCAGAGTTTATCCTGGCAGGCGCTACGGCTGTCTCGGTGGGTTCTGCAAACCTTTACGACCCAATGTGTGCTCCACGTATTCTGAACGAGCTTACTGACTGGGCAAAGTCTCAGGGAGTATCTGACATCCACGAGCTGATTGGAGCTGTTGAATGCTAACAGACGAGCAGGCACGCGACGCCGTTATTGTTGCGCTTGATTGCACAAGAGAAAGAGCTCTGGAGCTCACCGATCTTCTCGCCGGCCATGCACGCTGGGTTAAGGTTGGTATGACGCTTTTTTATCGCTACGGACCCTCGATGGTAGATGAGATGCACGCTCGCGGTTTCAAGGTGTTTCTTGACCTTAAGGTGCACGACATTCCATTCCAGGTCAAAGGCGCTGTCCACTCTGCATCGCTTTCTGGTGCAGACATCTTATCTATCCATGGCCTGGGAACCGCTCAGATGATCTCTGCTGGTCGCGAGGGTGCAGAAGAGGCTGCAGCAGAGCGTGGCGTTGATGAGTCTGGCCGCACCAAACTGGTGGCTATCTCTGTGCTTACCAGCATGGATGAGGATGCGCTTCACTCCATTGGCGTAGACGGATCTATTAAGGATGAAGTTGCTCGTTTGGCGTCTCTTTCTTATTACGCTGGTGCCGATGGAATTGTCTGCTCGCCTCAGGAAGCACAGGAGATGAGAGAGCTTTTGGGACCAAATGCGCTCATCGTGACCCCCGGAGTACGTCCAGAAGGTGCCGAGAAGGGCGATCAGGTCAGAATTTCCACACCTTCAGCTGCAATTAAGGCTGGAGCAAGCAAATTGGTAGTTGGTAGGCCAATTACCTGCGCAAACAATCCAGTCGAAGCATTTGAATCCATCATTTCTGAGCTCAAAAATTAACGGAAATTGTTGGAATTGTGATGAACAGGTGGTTTTTGATGCGGAAATATTAAAAAACCCCTTGTAAATAACGTGTTATGTGGCAAACTATTTTGCTGAAGTGCAAAAGGCACATTAAATTGAGTTTCGTATATGAAGTACGAAAACGATGTTTGGAGGAACAATGGCTCTACCTACACTTACCGATGAGCAGCGCAAGGCAGCACTTGAGAAGGCAGCTCAGGCTCGTCACGCTCGTGCAGAGCTTCGCGAGAAGGTTAAGACTGGTAAGGTCTCCCTTAAAGAGGTCCTTGATTCTACCGATCCTATTGCTGAGCGTATGAAGGTTTCCGCTCTTATCGAGTCCCTTCCTGGCTATGGCAAGGCAAAGGCAGCAAAGATTATGGACGAGCTCGGAATTTCCGCAACTCGCCGCGTTAAGGGCCTTGGCGCTCGTCAGCGTGAGCAGCTCCTCGAGGCACTGACCAAGTAGTGGCTCGTTCAGCCAAACTTTTTGTAGTATCTGGACCGTCAGGTGTAGGAAAAGGAACGCTTGTCTCTCTGTTGAGGGACAAGCGCCCAAACCTAGGCCTGACGGTTTCGGCTACTACGCGCTCTCCACGACCAGGAGAAGTCGATGGAGTTGCATATTATTTTCTCTCCGATGAAGAATTTAAAAAGCGCGTTGATGCTGGTGAATTCCTTGAGTGGGCTCATGTTCATGGCCATTGCTATGGCACGCTCAAATCCGAGGTTGATCGCCTGATTTCTGCAGGTCAGTCTGTTGTTCTAGAGATTGACGTTCAGGGTGGACTTATGGTCCACAAACAATATCCCAACGCCATTCTCGTCTTTATTAAGCCACCTTCATTTGAAGAGCTTGAACAGCGCCTTAGAGGTCGTGGCACAGAAGACGAGAAGACCATTTCTACGAGACTTTCTAATGCGTCACGTGAAATGGAGTATGCAAACGACTATACTGTTTGCATTGTGAACGACAACCTTGAGACTGCTCTGAGCAAGCTCGAGGAAGTTTTTGATGACTATGAATCAGACGGAGGTCAGCTTTAATGTCTGTTATTAAGCCTGAGATTGACAGCCTGCTTCAGAAGACTGAGCAGAATCCATTCTTGCTTTGCTCACTTGCTTCTAAGCGTGCTTGCGATATTAACAACATGCTTCACGGTCAGCACCTGCGTGTAACCGCTGTTCAGGATTTTGATGACATTACTACTGTTGCAAGTGGTAAAGATTCTGTCTCTATTGCTATGAAAGAGATTAACGACGGTACCCTTGGCTTTGTTAAAGATTCTTTTGACGAGGCAATTAAGGGCGAGAACACCATCGTTTACTAAGAGTTATGACTGAAAGAGTATGTCTGGTTCACTACCACGAAATTGGTTTAAAGGGTAAGAACCGATCCACTTTTGAAAATCAGTTGGTAACAAATTTGCGACGAGCCCTCCGACACTTTCCAGTGGCGGGGGTTTCTCGCATTTCTGGCTACCTTCTTGTAGAAACCACTGATAAACAAGCAACTGAAGAGCTGCAACATGCTGTGGCCCAGGTTCCTGGCGTTGCACGTGCTTCCTTGGCGTATCGTTGTGGCTTAGATGAGCAGGAGTTTTGCAACGCCGCCGTGAAGGCGCTGGGGGAGTCCGGTGACTTTACTACGTTTAAAGTGCATGCTCGTCGTTCCTCAACGGTCTATCCAAAGCATTCCATTGAGATTAACCAGCTTGTAGGCGCAGTCCTTTGCGAGAATTTCCCTGATAAAAAAGTTCAGATGCATAATCCGGATATGACGGTCTATGTACACGTTGTTCAGGGTAATGCATACGTTTACGCTGCATCTATTCACGGCGTTGGCGGTCTTCCTGTTGGTACTGCGGGTAAGGTTGTGTCGCTTCTTTCTAGCGGTATAGATTCGCCTGTTGCTACATGGATGGTTGGCCGTAGGGGAGCTACGGTTATTCCTGTTCACTTCTCTGGACGCCCCATGACTTCCGATACCAGCGAATATCTGTGCCAGGATATCATTGAGGCTCTTGAGCCTGCTGGTCTTATTGGCAGAATGTATGTTGTGCCCTTTGGCGAGCACCAGCGTGAGATTTCCCTTGCTGTTCCACAGGCTCTTCGTGTCATTATGTATCGTCGCGTGATGTACATCATTGCACAGAGGATTGCAGAGCTTGAGGGCGCTAAAGCCTTGGTAACTGGCGAGTCACTTGGTCAAGTTGCTTCTCAGACGCTTGATAACATTGCTGCTGTCAACGAGGCTGTCACCATACCTGTTTTGAGGCCTCTGATTGGCTCTGACAAGCAAGAAATCATTCGTCGCGCCCAAGATATCAACACATTTGATATCTCAACGCAGACGGCTCCTGATTGCTGCACATTGTTTATGCCTCGCCGTCCTGAGACTCACGCAAGAATGCGAGAAGTGCTTGAGGCATGGAATTCTTTTGATCATGAAGCCATGATTGATGACCTTATGCAGCATATTGAGTACATTGACTTTAGTCAGTGTCCTTCATATAAGCCACCTAAAAAGCTTGCTGCTCGTCATAAAGAACTTGCTCCTGCAGAGTTTATTGCTGACTAGGATATTTTCACTGCTCAAAACTTTTGATCGCTTTGCTCAGATGCATTTTTAGAATCCGCCCCGTAAAAGGGCGGATTTTTTATGCGAGTGGTTTGATAATCTTATTTAGAGCAATTCTGTTCTTGTTAGTTTGTGCAATATATCTGGCAATTGTTGATAACTGTGTCAGATTACCAGCAGTTTTAGGACAAAGCTATTAGATGAATCTTTAAAAGTAGTGCTTCTCATTAACCTAATAGTTGAATATAAATCTGAGGTGATTGTATGGCTCAGATTTCAAATAACCGCACTCAAATAATTAATAAATTGATGAGAAGGTTTAATCTATCTCAGCAGCAACTCATAGCGGTTGCCGCTGTGGTTGTCCTAGCTATTGTGTCAGCAGTTGTATTAATTGGAATAATTTCTGCTGGAACATCGGAGTCTTTTGATAGATCGCATAATCAAGCAGACTCTACGCAAGGAGTGACTGTTGCAGAAAATCCACAACATACGGAAGAAGATAATGCTACAGATCAGCCAGGAGCTGATCATAAGATTAAAGAAGCTTCTCCTCAAATGATGGTTCATGTTGATGGAGCCGTTAAATCACCCGGTCTGTATGCACTTCAGATGGTAAATCCACGCGTAAACGACGCTATTCAAATAGCAGGAGGCTTGACTGAAGATGCCAACAGTCAAGGTATTAATC
>JABZGZ010000066.1 GCA_015259105.1 Atopobium sp.
GTACTATTACAGAACGCCGCCGTCAATTTTCAAAGAATGGCAAAAAATGCCAAGCTGCAGATATTTCTGGAACACTGATGTCGGTACTTTTTAATCCCGATGATCTTTCAATGATTAAAGGTGGCGCATCATATCGTCGCGAAGAATTTGATGACTTTGGTCGCCAGGCAAATAAGAGCTATTTCAAGGTTTTCTCGGCATACACCAAAACAGTTGAGCAAAGAAATAAGCTGCTTAAATCTGATTGGCCTGACAATAATTTGCTTGACGCATGGGATCTTTCGCTTGCAAGGGGAGGAGCAACGCTCCTTCATGCGCGCATTCATTTGTTTGAGCGCCTGGCAAAGAAAACATGTGAGATCTACCAGGAACTCTCTGGTGGAGAACACCTGGAAATGAACTATATTTCTTCAATTGGAGAGGTTTCTCTTGAAGCTTCCCGAGAAGAAATTACTGATCAGTTTTTACAGGCTTTAAACGAAGCGCGCGCAGATGATATCCGTCGTCAGCAAAGCACTAAGGGTCCTCACCGAGATGATGTTGAGTTTTTGATTAAAGGTAAAGACGCTAGAAATTTTGGGTCTCAGGGCCAAATTAGAACGGTGGTCTTAGCACTTAAAATGGCAGAAGTTTTACTCTCAGAAGAAATACTTGGCGAGAAACCCCTGCTACTTCTAGATGATGTGATGAGTGAGTTGGATGAAGATCGCAGAAAAGCCATTATGGAATTTGCGTTCCATGATATCCAAACAGTAATTACAACTACCAACCTTGGTTATTTCTCTGAAGAGATTTTAAAGAAAGCGCAGATAGTTAGGTTTAGCGATGAATAATCAACAAGAAACACCTGCGCGTGGTGGTAATGAAAACGCAAAAGATTTAATGAGCACTCTGCTTGGAACCTTCAGAGATTCTAAGAGTATGTCTAAAAATCGTCGCGCTTATCTTGCATGGATTGAGTCAAATGGTGAAAGAGAAGTAGAACATACAACCGGCGTATTTGTTAGAGAAATCGCTGGTAGAGAATATCCTGTACTCACCGTTTATGTAGACAATCGTATGTGTATGATTGATTTTCTTGCACAAAGAGAAATCTATAGAGCAAGGTTGTCAGAGCATGGCCTGGAATTTTCAGATCTTGAGTTTAAGCTGGATAAATACAATAGACATGCTGGTAAAGAAGACGTTTCCTCAAAAGAGCAACCTCAGGGCCAAAAAGCTGAGAAAAAAGTTCTTCCAGAACTTACTTCAGAAGAAAAATCACAAATTTCTGAGTTAGTTTCTGGTCTTTCTGAGCCACTCAAGTCAACGGCTTATAAAGCGATTAAAGCAAGTTTTAGACAAAAAAAGAGTCTTTAGTCTAATCTGTCACTAATCTGTCCTTAAATCTCTTTACAGAGCCTCTCAGATACACAATATTACTGTTTAAACAATGAAATTTCTCTGTGCCGAGTTGATTTTGGCGATTTCATAGTAAAATACGTATATCATTCCGCTCACAATTGAAGAGAGGACTTACGTGGCAAAAGAAAATAAGTATGACGGTACAGAGATTAAGATTCTTGAAGGCCTTGAGGCGGTTCGTAAGCGCCCAGGTATGTATATTGGTACAACTTCAGCTTCTGGTCTGCACCACCTTGTTTGGGAGATCGTAGATAACTCAGTCGATGAGGCAATGGCTGGTTATTGTTCCAAAATCAAGGTCACCGTCCATCCTGATAACTCAATTTCTGTTGAAGATAATGGTCGTGGTATTCCTGTAGACCTTCACCCTCAGAAAAAAATTCCAACTCTTGAGGTTGTTCTTACCATCCTTCACGCAGGTGGTAAGTTTGATAACAACGCTTATAAAGTTTCTGGTGGACTTCACGGCGTTGGTGTCTCTGTTGTAAATGCACTTTCAAAGAAGCTTGTTGCGCAGGTTAAGCGCGATGGCAAAATCTACGAGATGGTCTTTGAGCGCGGTAAAACCGTTCAGAAGATGAAGGAAATTGGTACTTCAAAATCTAACGGAACTACCATTACCTTCTGGCCAGACGATATGATCTTTGAGACCACCACGTATAACTTTGATACACTCCGCGATCGTCTTCAGGAAACCGCATTCCTTAACAAGAATCTTAAAATTACTCTTGTTGATGAGCGTGAGCTTATTCCTCGTCAGGTTGACTTCCAGTATGCGGGCGGTATCATCGACTTTGTTAAGTACCTTAATGACGAGAAAACCGTCTTACCAGGACTTTCTCGACCTATCTATATTGAAGGTAAGTCAGACCCTGATGCTCCAATGTCTCAGATGGGTGAGGTTGAGGTAGCTATTCAGTGGAATACTGAATTCAGTGATAGAACTCTTTCTTTTGCTAACGATATTTTTACCGAGGAAGGCGGAATGCACCTTGAGGGCTTCCGTACCGCTCTTACTAAGGTAATAAATGATTACGGCACCAGGCAGGGTCTTCTTAAAGAGAAAGATCCTAAGCTTGAGGGCGGCGATATTCGTGAGGGTCTAACTGCAGTTATTTCAGTTAAGCTTCCAGATCCTCAATTTGAAGGTCAGACAAAGGCAAAGCTTGGTAGTTCTTATATGAGAACGCTTACCAACAAGATTGTTACTCAGGGTCTTTCAGAGTACCTTGAAGAGCATCCAAACCAGGCAAAAGAGATTCTTAAAAAAGCATCTCAGGCTGCAAAGGGTCGTCTTGCTGCTCGTAAAGCTCGTGAAGCAACACGTCGTAAGGGACTTCTTGAGTCTGCGGCTCTTCCAGGAAAACTTGCAGACTGCTCCGTTCGTGATGCAGAGATGACTGAGCTCTTCATCGTCGAGGGTGACTCCGCAGGTGGTTCTGCAAAGATGGCACGTGACCGTTCTATCCAGGCAGTTCTTCCACTTCGCGGAAAGATTTTGAATGTTGAGCGCGTACAGGCTCACCGCGCACTTTCTTCTGACACCATTACTTCGCTGATTACCGCTATTGGTACTGGTGTTGGAGATGAATTTAATATTGAGAAGGCTCGTTATCACAAGATTGTCATCATGACCGATGCTGATGTTGACGGCTCTCACATTAGAATTCTTCTGCTTACCTTCTTCTATCGTTACATGAAGCCAATGATTGACGCAGGTTATATCTACGTTGCTCAGCCTCCTCTGTATCAGATCAAGCCAAAGGGTAAGAAGAACGGTAAATACATTTATACCGATGAAGAACTTGCTCTTGAGACAAAGAAGTTTGAGGACAACACCAAGTTCACTATTCAGCGTTATAAGGGTCTTGGTGAGATGGATCCAGAGCAGCTGTGGGCAACCACTATGGAGCCAAAGAACCGCATTCTTCTGAAGGTAACCATTGATGATGCTCTTGCAGCTGATCGTGCAGTTTCTGACCTTATGGGTAACCAGGTTGAGAAGCGTAAAGACTTCATCCAAACACATGCAAAAGACGTCCGCTTCCTGGACATTTAATGGTTTCTCGCTAAATCATTAGACAGAAAATGAAAGGGTAACTTGTGGCAGACGATAAAAATATGAATGATGATCTTTTTGGCGCAGACGAGGATCAAGGCCTTGATGCACAAAACGATATGGATGAAGAATACGAAGATGACGAGGTAGAAGAAGACTCTGACGAGTTTGACCCAGAGACTGGGGAAAATCTCATAACGGGAGAAACTTCACACATTATCTCTGATGAAGCTGGTACTCGTCTTGACCTCTCAGACATCCACGGTGGCACGCTTAAGCCAACCGATTTGTCCTCAGAGATGAAGACTTCCTTCCTCGAGTATTCCATGTCCGTTATTGTTGCTCGTGCACTTCCAGATGTTCGAGATGGCCTTAAGCCTGTTCACCGCCGTATTTTGTACGCAATGAGCGAGGCTGGCATTACGCCAAACCGTCCACATAAGAAGTCTGCATGGGCAGTCGGTGAAGTCATGGGTAAGTACCACCCACACGGTGACTCCGCTATTTATGACTCCATGGTCCGTATGTCTCAGGACTTCTCGATGAGACTTCCTCTGATTGATGGTCACGGAAACTTTGGTTCTATCGATGGCGATCCACCAGCAGCAATGCGTTATACCGAGGCACGTCTTACCAGAAGTGCTATGGAGATGCTGGCAGAGCTTAACAAGAACACCGTTGACCTTCAGTCAAACTATGATGAGTCACTGACAGAGCCAGCAGTTCTTCCTGCACGTTTCCCAAATCTTTTGGTTAACGGTTCTTCAGGTATTGCAGTTGGTATGGCTACCAACATTCCTCCTCACAACCTTGGTGAGGTAACTAACGCTGTCTGCATGATGATTGAGGACCCTGACGTTACCACTGAGGAGCTCATGACCGTTCTACCTGGTCCTGACTTCCCAACAGGTGGCATCATCATGGGCACTCAGGGCATCAAGGACGCTTACGAGACTGGCCGCGGTTCTATTACGGTCCGCGCAAAAGTCCACGTTGAGCAGGTTAAGAGCGGTCGTCAGCGCCTTGTTGTTACTGAGATTCCATATCAGGTTAACAAGGGTCTTCTCCAGGAGAAGATTGCTCAGGCAGTCAACGAGAAGAAAATCGAAGGCATCTCTGACATGCGCGATGAGTCCAACCGTAAGGGTATGCGCATTGTTTTGGACCTCAAGCGTGATGCTGTACCACAGGTTGTTTTGAACAATCTCTATAAGAAGACTCAGCTTCAGTCCAACTTTGGCATCATTGACCTGGCTTTGGTTGACGGTGTTCCTCGTACGCTTTCCCTCCGCGAGATTCTTCGTCACTACATTGATCACCAGATTGATGTTGTACGCCGTCGTACTGAGTTTGACCTGGATAAGGCTCAGAAGCGCGTCCATATTTTGGAAGGCCTTCTGACCGCAGTTGATAACATCGACGAGATTGTCCACATCATTCGCAGCTCGCAAGATGATACTGAGGCAAAGAAGCGCATGAACGAGCGCTTTGGCTTGGATGAGATTCAGGGTGAAGCAATCCTTCAGATGCGTCTGCGTCGTCTTACCGGCCTGGCACGTCAAGATCTTGTTGACGAGATCTCCCAGCTCAGGCTTGATATTGCCTACTACGAGGATCTTCTCGCCCACGAGGAAAAGATTCTGGCAGTTATTGCTGACGAGCTCCGTGAGATTTCCAACCGCTACGCCGACAAGCGCCGTACACAAATCTCTGACCAGGACATTCAGAACCTGGACGTTGAGGATCTTATCGCTGAAGAGGATATGGTTGTTACCGTCACTCACGCAGGCTACGTAAAGCGCGTTCCTGTTGAGATTTATCGCTCCCAGAAGCGTGGCGGCAAGGGTGTTCAGGGCGTTTCTCTCAAAGAGAACGATTTTGTCGAGAACCTCTTTGTTGCTTCCACCCATGATTACGTGCTGTTCTTTACCAACTTTGGTAAGGTGTACCGCCTCAAGGTCCACGAGCTTCCTGTTGGCAACAGAACTACTAAGGGTAGTGCCATCATCAACGTCATCGAGACGCTTGCAGAAGGCGAGAAGGTCAAGGCAGTTATCACTACCCGCGACTTCCCAGAAGACAACTACCTGATGTTTGCTACTAAGCAGGGTATGGTTAAGAAGACTGCAATGTCTGAGTACGACCGTACACGCAAGGACGGCCTCATTGCAATCAACCTCAAGGACGGCGACGAGCTTGTTAACGTCCGTCGCGTTCACCCAGGTGACAAGGTTGTTCTGTGCTCCTCTGACGGCAAGGCAATCCTGTTTGACGAGGCTGAGGCAAGAAGCATGGGCCGTGGCACCTCAGGCGTCCGTGGTATTACGCTCAAGGGCGACGCAACTATGCTTGGCATGGAGATTACCAACGGCAATGGCGACCTCTTCGTTATTACCGAGAAGGGCTACGGAAAGCGCACTGCAATTTCTGAGTACCCAGTCCATAAGCGTGGTGGCCAGGGCGTCTTTACCATCACAATGACGGAGAAGAAGGGTAACCTGGTTGCCTGTCGCGTTGTTGGTCCTCAGCACGAGATTATGATCATGTCCGAGGAGGGCGTTGTAATCCGCGTCAAGGCTGGCGACATCTCCAAGCTTGGCCGCTCAACTCAGGGCGTCAAGGTTATGAACCTCTCTGGTAGCGACGTTGTTTCTGCTGTTGCTCGTATGGTTGCCAACAAAAAGAAGGCTCCTAAGCATGCAGAGAACCAAGGCATGCTTGATCTGATGGCGGCAGGTGCTCGTGATGCTGATGAGGCAGAGTCCGTTGACCTTGGAGATGAAGAGGAAGTACTGGACGATTCACTGCTGGATGATGACGAATAAGCATTTCAGCTATACGTAATTTGAAGAGCTCAAAGGGTAATTCCCTTGGGCTCTTTTCGTTTACCGAGAAAATCAGCACGCTAACGGTAGTGATTTTTATATAAAAGATGAGTCAGTTGTTTAAAATCCGCCCTAGAGCAGGACTTATGAGAAATCCT
>JABZGZ010000067.1 GCA_015259105.1 Atopobium sp.
CAACGCTTGCAGCGCAAGCTGCTCATGATTGCCCATTAAAACCGTACAGTTAGGAAGCTCGCGAATTGTCTTAATAGTGGCAAGCGAGCTAGGACCACGGTCAATCATGTCGCCAAGACAATAGAACACGTCTGACTCGGTTGGATTAATACGCTGTAGAGCACGCCTAAGCGGCTCCACATGACCGTGAATATCAGAAAAAACGTACGTTGCCACAAAAACCTATTCTGTCGAACCTTCATCTGCAAGCGTCTGACCATCAAAGTTCAGATTTTGCGTAAGCTCTTTTGCAGTATCAAGATTAAAGTCTGGCGAGAAGAAAACGTCAAGTGCATACGGCACATTGGCAAGTGCATGGTCGTACAAATCCCAGAAGCTATCCTTGCGTACTTCTCCTGTAAAAGGATCAATCCATTCATTTCCTGCTCTATTATCAAAGTCAGAATCAGAGGATTCCCTTGCCCCGTGAGAGAGCGCCTCAATCAAAGAGAACCTATTTGTACCAAAAGTGCGTTCAAGATGACCAAGTAGCTTTCTTTTCTTACCTGTTGGCGAATATGCTAGATGTTGGATAATCCTAAAATCAACAGCAGCTGACGAGAAAATCCTGGTATCGGTAGGTTTTTCATACGTCCATAGCAACGCAAAGAAAAACACTCTATCCAAAACGTAAAGCGTATGCAGCGATGCCTTCAAAACCTCGCTATAAGGCCTATAGGCAGCTACCGTTTTACCAAGATGAGCGTAAAGAATTGCCTCATCAAGGTCCTTCTCGATTTCTGCATGTACTTGATTTTTAGCAGATTCATCCAAGCCCTCTACGCCTTGAGAGATAAGCATCTTTTGCCAATAATAAACAAAAGGATGAGCAGTGGAATCAAGCATATAGTGGCAGAGGAATCCCGCAATATAGGCGCGAGCAACCGCAACGTCTTTAAGTGGCAGAGGCGCAATTGCATCTCGCATAGAAAGAAGAAGTTCGGGCGTTTTCTCTTTATGCATGATCGACGCATATTTAGCGTAGCGATGCAGCAGCGGATCTGCTGCTAAATAAAACAGCGGATCTGGACCTTGGTTACCCAACAGAAAAGCTTCTCGCTCTTCCATCGTAGAAAAACCAAGTTTGCCTGCAGCTATATCAAAGGCATCCTTACCAAAGAAGTCATGAGTCAAAATTGCGGGCATGTCCATTCCTTTCAAATTGCTACCATCCATTTTACCCAGCAATGGCTCAGTGCGTTAGAGAGAATATAAAACAGCATGTAGTCACTATTGTGAGCACAAAACCTCTAAACTCTCTTCAGCTACCGCCTACCGAATAATGAGGCCTACCCCCTGTAGCAATACTTAAATATTTGATATCTTTAAACATACTTGGGGGAGATATTTTCTGTCTGAGCCATCTAGCTTGTATTGCGACTACAAGTTGGGAAAGTAAGGATCTAAGGAGTGAAGCATTCCTTACGGCACAGTAAAGAAAAACCTGCAAAGACAGAGAATATCTAATTGAGGGGAGCAATCATGGCATGCTGCTATGAGAAGCTTATCTCTGCAGGTAACAAGAGTCTCTGCAGAGTCAAAACATCACGTTCTTCTGACATAAAGAAGCGTGAGTAACATGAATACGGCAAGAAAAATCAAACTCTATAGGATGCTTACGGCCCTTGCCTATGGCGACGCCTATGGCATGCCAACAGAGATGATGTCACCACACCAAATTGATTTTGCATTTCCTGATGGAGTTCAAAGTCTTTCAAGTCCACCTAAAAATGACTTTTTTGGAAGACCTTTTACCGCAGGTCAGACTACAGATGACACCGCAAACGCAATCATTTTGACTAAAAACATCATTGATAACCAGGGAGTTTTTAACCAATCCCGCTACTTTGATGCCCTAGAAAATTATGTGGCAACAGAGCCAAACGCTGCTCAGGTAGTTGGCCCTTCTACAAGAGCTGCGTTAGCCAATCGACTTTCTGGCCACTCGCTTAAAACATGCGGTCGCCTTGGAACCACTAACGGATGTGCCATGAAATGTGCGCCGATGGCTTCAATTGTGAGCTGGAAAGACAAACATGCGCTCATTAACAGTGTTACTGAGCTTGCGCTTCCCACTCACGGAACCAATGTAGCCATAATGGGTGCAGCAATGATTGTTGCCGCCATCAACAGAGGTCTTACAGAAAATTCGTTTACGGTGGAAGACGCTCTTGAAACTGCTTTAAGCTACGGACACCGAGCGCTCTATACAAAAATTGGTACACAAATGCCTATGCCTAGCATGTACCAAAAGTGCATCATGGCACTGGAGTTCTGTGAGGGCGCCAAAAACCTTGAGGCTCCCCTCGCGGCATCAAGAGACATCTACGACTACTGCGGCTGTGGCTACGAAACTATAGAGACCATACCTGCAGTTCTTGCGGTGGTAAAGCTCTCTCAGGGTAAAGTCTCAAGAGCGGCGAGAATAGCCGCCGAGATGGGCGGATACAGACACCATTGGATCTATTGCCTGTGCTATTTGCTCGCAGATTCACTATGACGTTTTGCCTGATGAGGTACGCCTGCTAGAGCGCGTCAATGGATACCAGTTTGAAAAACTTGCAAACGATTTGGAAAATGCCACTTCCCTACCGTATGATGTAGCTATCTAGTTTGCGCTCTTTGCGCCATAGCATACGTTTCTTGTAGGAGGCGCTATGAGCTCCTGTGCTCTTATCGATTTGCATGTCCATCTTGATGGCTCAATTCCCCTTCCTGCCGCAGCCCAACTTGCAGCAGAAGCGGGACTTGATTTGTCTTTGGCTGAGCTCCAAGAAAAGATGCAAGTCCCAGCTCATTGCCAGGATCTTAACCAGTATCTTGCAACGTTTGAGCTGCCTCTCAAGCTTATGCAGTCAGCACAAGGCATCCGTGCAGTTGCAAAGGCATTTCATGAGCAGCTTGACGCAGAGGGTGTTCTCTACGCTGAACCTCGCTTTGCACCAGGAAGTCTTACTGCAGAAGGCCTTTCTCAGCAAGAAGTTCTTGAGGCTGCTCTTGCTGGTAGAACTGACTTCTATGCAGAGCATCCACAGTCAAAGCTCCATACGGCATACCTTATTTGCGCTATGCGTGGCACAGGTGAAGAGCTTAAGCGCAAAAATGAAGAGTCAATTGATCTAGCTGCGGCGTATCTTGGGAATGGCGTTGTAGCGGCAGACTTAGCGGGAGCTGAGGCGCTCTTTGCCACAGAGAATTTCTCGTCACTTTTTGCTGAAGCACAAAGAAAAGACGTTCCTTTTACCATCCACGCGGGAGAAGCCGCTGGTCCGGAGAGCATCAAAGCTGCGCTTCGACTTGGCGCGCAGCGTATTGGTCACGGCGTTCGCTCTTTGGAGGACGCGGGCGTTATCCAGGACCTCAAAGCTGCAAATGTTGCCCTTGAGATTTGCCCTACCAGCAACGTTCAGACGCGCATCTTTGAGTCAATAGAGCGCTTCCCGCTTGAGCAACTGCTTGACGCTGGTTTAACGGTCACTATCAACACGGACAACATGACTGTTTCCAACACTACTCTCTCGCGCGAGTTTGAACTTTTGCAGCAGCACTGCGGTCTAGACAAAAATACCGCACGTGAGCTAGCTGAAAATGCTGCACGTGCGGTATTTAGTGATTCTAGCGAGAAGGACCGTCTACTTGCCCACCTTAGGCAATAGTAGCCTCATATCCTGCCTGAACAACAGCGTCAACCAATGCGCTATCAGCGACATCAGAAGACAGCTCAACTACAGCGCTCTTCTCGTCAAGTGAAACGGTTGCCTTAGAGACACCCTCGACAGCCTCAAGAGCCTGTGTGACGTGTGCAACACAGTGCTGGCAAGACATGCCCTCTACGTTTAGTTTCTTCTCCATATAAGATTCCTCCTTCTGTGACGCGGATGCGTCGTTTGTGGACTTAGATTGAACGTCAATGACTGGTTTTGTGTCATGAGCGTCTTGGCGAGTTGCTGAGCTGGTATTCTTTGGCTTCCAGGTACGCAGGCGCAGTGCATTGCATACAACAAAGACTGACGAGAAGCCCATGGCGGCTGCACCAATCATAGGGTTCAGCGAAATGCCAAATGGATACAACAGGCCCATAGCTACAGGGATACAAATGGTGTTATAGAACAATGCCCAGAACAGGTTCTCTTTGATGTTGGTCATAGTGGCTCGAGAGAGCTCAATTGAGGTGGCAACGTCGGCTGGATCAGACTTCATCAAGACAATGTCAGCGGACTCAATAGCAACATCGGTACCTGCACCAATTGCAATTCCCACGTTTGCTCGTGCAAGCGCTGGTGCGTCGTTAATACCGTCGCCAACCATGACAACGTTTTCTCCAGCGTCCTGGAACTGCCTAATGTAGGACTCTTTTTGGCTTGGCAAGACATCAGAGATTACCTGGTCAACGCCGAGCTCTTTACCAATAACGTTTGCTGTTGTTGCCTGATCGCCGGTAAGCATGACGGACTTAACGCCCATAGCACGAAGACGAGCAATGGTGGACGCACTGGTCTGCTTAACCTTATCGGCCACAGCAATGACACCAAGAAGCTTACCCTCAAGTGCAAAGTACAGCGGTGTTTTTGCCTGTTCAGCTAGCTGCTGAGCCTGGGAAGTCAACTCTTGTGTGCTGATGCCCTCCTGCTCCATCAGACGAGCGTTTCCTGCTACAAGGCGTTTCTCGCCAACCTTTGCCGTAAGGCCACCACCAGCAACCTGTGAGAACTCCTGTATGTCAAGAGAGCTGCCTGCAGACTCTCCAAGATTTTCTTGAGCGTACGTAACAATTGCCTGCGCAAGTGGATGCTCGCTCTTTTGCTCAAGCGTATATGCGTACTCAAGCAGCTGACCCTCGGAGGTACTATCTGCACAAAGAACATCAGTTACGCTTGGCTTGCCCTCAGTGAGCGTTCCCGTCTTATCAAGAACAACCACGGTTGCTCTAACCGCACCCTCAAGCGCCTCGGCGGACTTGACCAAAATGCCATTTGAAGCGCCCAGGCCGGTGCCCACCATAATGGCGGTAGGCGTTGCCAGACCAAGTGCGCAAGGGCAGGAAATAACCAGAACAGCAACAGCGTGCGAGAGAGCAACCGCAAAGTCACCAGGTGCCACAAAGACAAACCATGCCGCAAACGTGACCAGCGCAATTCCAATAACAACGGGAACAAAGACGCCAGCAATACTGTCAGCAAGACGCTCAATAGGCGCTTTGGAGCTTGTTGCCTCATCAACCAGGCGAATGATGCCTGCAAGCGTTGTATCATCACCAACAGCGGTGGCACGCATCTTAAACCAGCCACCGGTAGATACCGTTGCACCTGTCACGGAATCGCCAACGGTCTTACTTACAGGAACGGGCTCTCCGGTAATAGCGGACTCATCGACAGATCCTTCTCCTTCAATAAGCTGGCCATCAACAGGAATCGACTGACCTGCCCTTACCACAAGTACGTCTCCCACCACAACGGTCTCTGCAGGAACTTCCTGTTCAACACCGTCTTTGACGAGAATAGCCGTCTTTGGAGCAAGGTTCATAAGTGCGCTAATTGCACCTGTGGTATGACCCTTTGCGCGCGCCTCAAAGAACTTGCCCAGGGAAATCAGAGCAAGAATCACACCTGCGGTCTCAAAGTACATGCCGTGCATTGCTTGGTGAGCTGCAGCAACATCTCCTGCAACAAACGCATTTGCCATCTGGTACAGGCTAACAACACTGTAAGCAAACGACGCTACTGAACCTAGCGCAATGAGCGAATCCATATTAGGCGAGCCATGCAAAAACGCGCGGAATCCGCCAATAAAATAGTGACGACAAATAAAGAGAATAGGAATGCAAAGCAAAAGCTCAGTAAGAGCCAAGTTCATCATGCCATTCATTCCAGAAACAGCAGGCGGAACAGGTGCGCCTATCATCTCACCCATGGCAAGATAGAGCAGTGGAATGGCAAACGCCATTGAGGAAATAAGCTCAACTCTCTTCTGCTTTACCGCCTTTTCTGAAGCATCGGTAGCATCTGCCTTAGTAGCTGCAGCAGAATCTTTTTTGTCGCTACGAGGTGTTGCCTCATAGCCTGCTTTGCTTACTGCGTCAGAAATCTGCTTGAGGGTATCTGGATTACCGTCATAATCAACTTCCATAGAATTTTTAAGCAGATTAACGCGTGCCTCAGAGACACCAGAGACAGAGTTTGCTGCCTTCTCCACGTGCGCAGAACAACTTGCGCATGTCATTCCTTGTACATCAAAAACTTTCTGATCCATAACGCCACCTTACATAAAACGCTTAAAGAGGTCCATAACCTCACCAATAACTTCTGTATCACCCGACTGGATGCGGTCAACTACGCAAGACTCCAGATG
>JABZGZ010000068.1 GCA_015259105.1 Atopobium sp.
GTTACAAAGCACTTCAGTTGGGTTTCGGTGAGGCAAAGGAGAATAGAACTTCTAAGCCCATGATGGGAACCTTTAAGAAGGCAGGCACAACACCCAAAAAGCACTTGGCCGAGTTCAAGTTTGATGAGGAGCATAACCTCGGAGATACCTTAACAGTTGAAATCTTTGCCGATGCAAAGTTTGTTGATGTTGTAGGAACATCTAAGGGTAAAGGCTTCCAAGGTGTCGTAAAGCGTCATGGTTTCGGTGGTGTGGGTCAAAGCACTCACGGACAAGATGACCGCGCACGTAAGCCGGGTTCTATCGGTGCTTGTTCATATCCCGCAAAGGTATTTAAGGGTATGCGCATGGGAGGCCAAATGGGAGGCGATCGCGTTACCACGCAGAATCTCCAAGTGTTAAAGGTAATTCCAGAACACAATCTTCTCCTTGTGAAAGGTTCTGTAGCTGGATGTAATGGTTCAACTGTTTTAATCAAGAAGTAATGGAAGTTAGCGTTTTAAATATAAAGGGTCAAGAGACCGGCAGAAAGGTAACGCTGAATGAAGCTATCTTTGGTATTGAACCTAACGATCACGTTCTTTATTTGGATGTAAAGCAGTATCTTGCCGCACAACGTCAGGGCACAGCAAAATCGAAAGAAAGAAGTGAATTGAGCGGTTCTACCCGAAAACTTGGTCGTCAAAAAGGTGGTGGCGGTGCTCGTCGTGGTGATATTAATTCTCCAGTTTTAGTAGGTGGTGCACGCGTATTCGGTCCTAAACCTCGCAATTATGATTTTAAGTTGAATAAGAAAGTCAAGGTGCTTGCACGCAAGTCCGCACTCTCTTATAAGGCTCAAGAAAATGCTATTATTGTTGTTGAGGACTTCGATTTTGAAGCACCGAAGACGAAAGAATTCGTAAATTTGGCTAAAAATCTCAAAGTTGAAGATAAAAAAGCACTTGTTCTTTTGCCAAAAGTTAATAAAAACGTATATTTGTCTGCTCGTAATATTCAGCGCGCTGATGTGATGCTGGCAACTGCACTCAATTCTTATAAAGTTTTGAATGCGGATGTTTTGGTATTGACAGAAAGCTCTTTGGAAGCAATTGACGGCGTTTTAAATAAATAAGAAGGAGAATTAGATTATGGCATTTATTATAAAACCATTGGTTACTGAGAAGCAAACCAAGATTACAGACAAGTATGCAAACCGCTATGGTTTCATTGTTCGTCCAGAGGCTAATAAGCTCCAGATTAAGCAGGAGATTGAGGGAATGTATAACGTGACCGTGATTGACGTGAATACCCTTCGCTATGCTGGCAAACGTTCAAGCCGTTATACAAAGGCTGGATTGATTAAAGGACAGAAGAATGCTTTTAAAAAGGCTATCGTAACCGTTAAAGACGGCGACACAATTGATTTTTATAGCAATATCTAAATAAAAAATGGCAGTACGTAAATTAAACCCGGTTACCCCGGGACAAAGACACAAAGTTATTGGCACGTTCGAGGATATTACTGCATCCGTGCCAGAGAAGTCTCTCGTTTACGGTAAACGTTCTACTGGTGGTCGAAACAACACTGGTAAGATGACCGTTCGCTATATTGGTGGTGGTCATAAACAGAAGTATCGTTTAATCGACTTTAAGCGTGAGAAAGATGGTGTTCCAGCTACAGTAAAGACAATCGAGTATGATCCTAATCGTTCTGCTCGTATTGCTCTTTTATACTATGCTGATGGTGAAAAACGTTACATTATTGCTCCTAATGGACTTCAGGTAGGTGCTACTTTGATGTCAGGTGCTGATGCTGCTCCTGAAATTGGTAATGCCCTTCCTTTGGCAAACATTCCTGTGGGTACCGTAATTCATAACATTGAGTTGCGTCCAGGGCAGGGTGCCTTGTTAGTTCGTTCGGCCGGTAATTTTGCTCAGTTGACTTCTCGTGAGGGCAGTTATTGTGTTATTAAGCTCCCTTCTGGTGAAACTCGCCAGATTTTGAGTGCTTGTAAAGCAACTGTTGGTAGTGTAGGTAATTCTGATCATGCTTTGGAACAGTCTGGTAAGGCTGGCCGTTCGCGTTGGTTGGGACGTCGTCCACACAACCGTGGTGTGGTTATGAACCCTGTAGATCACCCAATGGGTGGTGGTGAAGGTCGTCAGAGCGGTGGACACCCACGTTCTCGTAAGGGTCTTTACGCTAAGGGTCTCAAGACTCGTGCACCCAAGAAACTTTCTAACAAGTATATTATTGAAAGAGCTAATAAAAAATAAAGAGTAAGATATGAGTCGTTCTTTAAAAAAGGGTCCATATATTAATGTATCGCTTGAGAAAAAGATTCTCGCTATGAACGAGAGTGGAAAGGCGAGTGTTGTGAAAACATGGGCTAGAGCATCAATGATTTCCCCAGACTTTGTGGGGCACACTGTTGCTGTTCATAACGGAAATAAATTTATTCCTGTTTATATTACAGAGAATATGGTCGGCCATAAGTTGGGTGAGTTTGCACCTACACGTCGTTTTGGTGGCCATGCTGGAAATAATAAGAAGTAAGCAGGTTAAACATCCATTTAACAAATAAGAATAATAATGGGAGCAAGAAAACATATTGCAGCTGAAAAGATAAAAGAGGCTCGTAAGAATTTGTACTTTGCAAAGCTTAAGGGCGTTCCTTCTTCTCCACGTAAGATGCGCTACGTTGTAGACATGATTCGTGGCTTAGAAGTGAGCCGTGCTTTAGGCGTTCTTCGATTCTCTAAGAAGCAAGCTGCCGCAGACGTTGAGAAACTACTCCGTTCTGCAATTGCTAACTGGGAAACCAAAAATGACCGTAAGGCCGAAGATGGAGAATTATATATCAGCAAAGTATTTGTTGATGAAGGTGTTACAATGAAGCGTATGCGTCCTGCACCACAAGGTCGTGGCTACAGAATTCGTAAGCGTTCGAATCATGTAACATTATTTGTTGATGCCAAAACTAACGACGAAAAATAATTAAATAGAATGGGACAAAAAGTTAATCCAATAAGCAACCGCCTTGGAATTATTCGTGGTTGGGATTCAAATTGGTTCGGTGGCAAGAGCTTTGGAGAGAACATCGTAGAAGATCGTAAAATCCGTAAGTATCTGAACGAGCGCTTGGCGAAGGCCAGTCTCTCTCGTGTTGTCATTGAACGCACATTGAAACTCGTCACCATCACTATTTGTACAGCCCGTCCGGGTATCGTCATTGGTAAAGGTGGTCAAGATGTAGACAAGTTAAAAGAAGAGTTGAAGAAGCTTTATAAAAAAGATATTCAAATCAATATCTTCGAAGTTAAGAAGCCAGAACTCGATGCAAACATTGTAGCCAATAACATCGCTCGCCAGGTGGAGGGTAAGATTTCTTATCGCCGTGCCATCAAGATGGCTATTCAGAACACGATGCGTGCAGGAGCAGAAGGTATTAAAGTTCAAATCTCTGGTCGTCTGAATGGTGCAGAAATTGCACGTAAGGAGATGTTTAAGGAGGGACGTACCCCTCTGCATACATTCCGTGCAGACATAGATTACTGTGCAACAGAAGCTCTTACAAAGGTAGGTCTCTTAGGAATAAAGGTATGGATTTGCCGTGGAGAGGTTTATGGTAAGCGTGATTTAACCCCCAACTTTGCCCAAGATAAGCAAAATGGTGGTCGTCCTAATGGCGGACGTAACGGTCGCGGTAATCGCAGAAGAAACAATAACCGTTAAAACAGAGAACTATCATGTTACAGCCAAAAAGAGTAAAATATAGAAGACCGCAAGATGGTCGTGGAAATAAAGGTAACGCACACCGCGGTACAGAATTGGCCTTTGGTTCTTTTGGTATTAAGACTTTAGAGCCTAAATGGATCAATAGTCGCCAAATAGAAGCTGCTCGTGTTGCGGTGAATCGTTACATGAATCGTCAAGGACAAGTGTGGATACGTATCTTCCCTGATAAACCTATCACACGTAAGCCTGCTGACGTTCGTATGGGTAAAGGTAAAGGTGATCCCGCAGGTTGGGTAGCACCTGTTACACCTGGTCGCATTCTCTTTGAAGTAGAAGGAGTTTCTTTTGATATTGCAAAGGAGGCACTTCGCCTTGCTGCGCAGAAACTTCCTGTGAAGACCAAGTTTGTTGTTAGACGTGATTTCGATAAAAATGCTTAAGCTATGAAGATGAAAGAATTACAAGAGCTCGATGCTAAGGGATTGGCAGAAAAGTTAGAAGAGGCAAAAGCAAAGCTTGTTCAGCTCAAGTTGAACCATGCTGTTGCTCCTCTTGAGAATCCATCACAGATTAAGTTTGCTCGCCGAGACATCGCGCGTATCGAAACAGAACTTCGTCAGAGAGAACTTAAAAAATAATAATGGTTCAGATGGAAACAAGAAATTTAAGAAAAGTAAGACAGGGTGTTGTTATAAGCAACAAGATGGATAAAACCATTGTTATCGCCTCTAAGTTCAAAGAGAAGCACCCTATTTATGGTAAGTTCGTCCAAAAGACAAAGAAGTACCATGTCCATGACGAGAAGAATGAGGCCAATGTAGGCGATACCGTTCAGATTATGGAGACTCGTCCTCTGTCTAAAACAAAGAGATGGAGATTAGTACAAATTGTTGAAAAAGCTAAGTAATTATGATACAAGCAGAATCAAGACTTACAGTATGTGATAACAGCGGCGCACGTGAAGCCAAGTGCATTCGTGTCTTAGGTGGTACTGGCCGTCGTTATGCTAGTGTGGGTGACGTTATCGTTGTAGCAGTACAAAATGTCATCCCCTCAAGTGATTTGAAAAAGGGTGCAGTATCTAAAGCTTTGATTGTTCGTACCAAGAAGGAAATTCGTCGTGCAGATGGTTCATACATTCGTTTCGACGATAATGCTTGTGTATTGCTTAACAATGCTGGTGAGCTTCGTGGAAGCCGTATTTTTGGTCCCGTTGCGCGTGAGCTTCGTGCAGTGAATATGAAGGTTGTTTCTTTGGCACCTGAGGTACTTTAAATAATCATAAAACAGATAAGTAATGAGTAAGTTACATATTAGAAAGAACGATACAGTCGTTGTACTTGCTGGAAGTGATAAGGGCAAGACTGGTAAGGTGCTCAAGGTGTTAGTTGACAAGAATCGTGCGATTGTTGAAGGCGTAAACCTTGTATCGAAGAGCATGAAGCCTTCAGCTAAGAATCCACAAGGAGGTATCGTTAAGCAAGAAGCTTCTATCCATATTTCAAATCTCAGTTTGATTGATCCAAAGAGTGGTAAAGCTACTCGTGTTTCTATTCAGCATGAGGGCAAGAATGTTATTCGTGTTGCTAAAAAATCAGGGGAGGTAATTAAGTAATGGATACAGCACAATTAAAGAAGGTGTATAAGGAGACAATTGCTCCTGCGCTTCAAAAGCAATTCAACTACTCTTCGTCGATGCAGGTTCCTGTATTGAAGAAGATAGTTATTAACCAAGGACTCGGTGATGCTACACAAGATAAGAAGATTGTTGATGTAGCAATTAATGAGATCTCGGCTATTACGGGTCAGAAGGCTGTTGCAACCTATTCAAAAAAGGATATTGCAAACTTCAAACTTCGTAAGAAGATGCCAATTGGTGTGATGGTAACACTTCGTGGAGCACGTATGTATGAGTTCTTAGAGAAACTCATTCGTGTATCTCTTCCACGTATTCGTGACTTTAAAGGTATTGCAACGCGCTTAGATGGGCGTGGTAACTATACTTTGGGTATCACCGAACAGATTATCTTCCCCGAGATTAACATCGATGAGATTGATCGCATTCAAGGTATGAATATCACTTTTGTTACATCGGCTCAGACCGATGAAGAGGGTTATGCTTTGTTGAAGGCTTTTGGTCTCCCATTCAAGAACGCTAAAAACGATTAAGGAATATGGCAAAAGAATCTATGAAAGCTCGCGAAGTTAAGCGTGCGAAGCTTGTTGCTCGTTATGCTGAAAAGCGTGCAGCTCTGAAAAAGATTGTTGCAACTTCTACTGATTTGGCCGAGG
>JABZGZ010000069.1 GCA_015259105.1 Atopobium sp.
GAGCCCGATATCAATTGCTGCCGTGTTATCTTCTCGGAGGCCGATGGTTTTCCTGGCTTGATCGTAGACCGCTACGAGAACGTATTGGTAGCGCAGGTAGGAACCGTAGGCATGGAGCACCTGCGTAACGTTATCTATCCGCTGCTACTTGAGGTTTTGTCTGCAGACGGTCAGGCAATTGATGGCATCTACGAGAGGAACGACTCCCCTTCGCGCCTTAAAGAAGGACTTCCACAATATAAGGGCTGGTGGACAGGTACTTTTTCTGACGAGAATGGCTTGCTTGCAGAAAGTTCCCTAGCTCTGCCTTCAACTCATGTTCTTGCAACAGAAAACGGACTCAAATTCAATCTTGACCTGGAAAACAGCCAGAAAACCGGCTTTTTCTTGGATCAAAAATATAACCGCCGAGCAGTTCGCCAGCTTGCAAAAGGCCGTCGTGTGCTGGATTGTTTCTGCCACGTTGGTCCGTTTGGTCTTAACGCTGCAGCAGGTGGAGCAGAATTTGTCCGCTGCGTAGATGTCAGCCAAACCGCCATTGACCTTGCACGCCAAAATGCGGAGCTCAACGACTTAGCAGATCGCATGGACTTTACCAGTGCAAACGTACTTGAATACCTGCCAGAATTAGCTGGTGACCGCAGTCAACTCAAGGCAGAGGGAGGTCCGTTTGACCTCATCATTCTGGATCCGCCTGCATTTACTAAGACGCGCGACAAGGTTCGCAGCGCCATGCGCGGCTATAAGGAAATCAATGCAGCAGCCATGAAGCTGCTACCTCGAGGTGGCTACCTGGCAACTTGTTCCTGCTCACACTTCATGACCAGAGATCTTCTCGCCCAGGCAATTGCCGAGGCAGCTCACCACACCAACGTGCAGCTCAAGCAAATTGAAGAGCGACAGCAAGCTCCTGACCACCCAATTCTTTGGGGTGTTCCCGAGAGTCATTATCTTGATTTCTTTATTTTCCAGGTGATCTAAAACTACAATTCCATTCTCCAAAGAACAATTTATGAAATTTATTCCATATTGTGATATAATACTCTTATAAAATTTTTTATGAATTTATAAGAGTGTTTACGGCATACTTTGGAGGCTCTTATGGCTGAGACGGATGTCAGTGATTCATCTGAACAAGTAACCTCAAGCAAATACTCGTCCCGATTAACCTACGGTCTATTAGCTTTTATTGGTGGCTTTGCCGGACTTCATACATTTTATAGAACAGGTAAAATCTCGTCCTTTAGGACTGTATTATCTGGATGTTTTCTCTATTTTCTTGTCTCTTATAACTATTGGTATCTCTATGCTCTTCTTGTGCTTATAAATTCTTTTATTACACTCTCTATCGTCTTTAATAAAAATGTAACTAATCAAAATGTCCAAGGGCACGCGTCTCAGCCCCAAACAGCTGACGATAATGACAAATTAATCTTAATCACAATCACTGTGTTTGCATTATTCCTGTTAGTAAGCGCGACTCTATCTTTTGTATTCAGCATCTCAATGGCTATAAAGCTCATTCTTGTAGTGGCTTTTATTGGTCTTGGGGCTTTGCTGATAAACGCTAGTGGAATCAAGATCTCTTTTAAATAATTCCTCTAAACTTCTCAATTTTCCAAACTTTTGCTTTTACGACGCTCTTTGAAGAAGGCTTTGAGCTGTGCAGATGCCTCGTCTGCTAATACTCCGCCTGAGACAGCAAACTCATGATTAAGTCTTGGGTCACTGCTCACATCAAACAACGTGCCCGTTGCGCCGCCCTTGGGATCAAACGCGCCAAACACACAGCGATCAATACGAGCGTTGACCATCAACCCTGCGCACATCAAGCAAGGTTCCAGCGTCACATAAACCGTACAACCCGAGAGCCTCCAGCGGCCAAGCTTTTTTGAGGCCTCTTGCATGGCGAGAAACTCAGCGTGCGCAGAAGGGTCGTTATCAATTTCACGGCGATTGTGGGCAACGGCAATAACCTCTCCATCGCACACTACAACTGCTCCGATAGGCACTTCTCCTATCTGTGCTGCAAGCTCTGCCTGCTCAAGAGCAAGTTTCATGTACTTCTGATCAAGAGCAGCCTGTGGGGTCAAAGGCTCTTGTGCTTCGTCACTCATAGCTGCTCCTCTCTTGTCCGATTGCTGGCGTAAATCTTACGGAATTCTGTCTCGGCTCTGACGCAAATCCGTCGCGATTCTGTCACGAACCTGACGCATATTTGTCTTCACTCAATTATGAAGCAAAACCTAACTTGCTAAATCCCCTACTCGCAAAAAACTGAATTATGCGGTAGGATATTACCGCTTTGGAGAGGTGGCAGAGTGGTTGAATGCGGCGGTCTTGAAAACCGTTGAGCGGTGTCCCCGTTCCGAGGGTTCGAATCCCTCCCTCTCCGCCATTTTTGGCGGCTCTCAACTTCGCATCTTATTTCCAGTTTTCTCCCAGTTTTACTACGGCGTTTTTTAGAACTTCCATTCCATTTCACGTCATTTCTAGCTCAACGTTCTTCTCGCCAGTGTGTGGGCGAGCATTCCATTTACCAAAACCGCTTCAGAAAGTTAAAAGCTTTAATCAAAAACGCCTTAGATTTTTACTTTTGGGTATAATTAACCTGTCCAAATGGATGGCTGACACAGGATTGTCAGTGATTGAAAGGATTTAGCATGATTATTGCCGCAGTTGTAGTTATTGTCCTTCTGGTTTTCTGGGCCATTAGCATTCACAACAACATCATTCGCGCAAGCAACAGGTGCGATAACGCTTGGGCAGCTATCGATACGCAGCTTCAGCGTCGTAACGATCTGATCCCTAACCTGGTCAACACCGTTAAGGGCTACGCAGCTCACGAGTCTAAGACTTTTGAGGCAGTTACCTCCGCTCGTGCTGCAGTCGCAAACGCTCGCACTCCTGAAGAGAAGATGCAGGCTTCCGGTACCCTTTCCAACGCTCTGACCAACCTGTTTGCTGTTGTTGAGAACTACCCAGAGCTCAAGGCAAACCAGAACTTCCTGGAGCTCCAGGCAGAGCTTACTGACACCGAGAACCGCCTCAGCTACGCTCGCTTGAGCTACAACGACGTTGTTATGAACTACAACAACATCATCGCTGTTTTCCCAAACAACCTTCTTGCTGGTGGACGTTCCCCACGTACCAGCTTCCAGGTTACCGACGAGTCCGCTCGTCAGGCACCAAACGTACAGTTCTAAGAGCTGTTTCGTTACACTTTGTACCAGCTCAGCCCGGTATCTGCATTCCGCAGGTACCGGGCTTTTTTGTGCGCGGTGCAACCACGCAGATTGAACTGGCCGCGTGCTGCTCGTACGCCATTTAACCGTTGTCCGCATACTGCTCGTACGCCGGCTACAACCAAATCCGAGCAGCTAGATTATGTGAAGAGTCTTTACAGCCTTGCAGGAAAATCGTTAAAATAGTTACATCTGTGAATTGTCCTCGCAAGCACAATTCACGTTCTATTGGATGAAGAGAAAGGTCAGCATGAAACCTCGACCTCACAGTCGCTGACCTCTTGCGGTGTGCCGATTTGCACCGTGAGGGGTGAAATCGCAATGCAGTCCCCGTGGCAAGTATGCGGAGTTTCTCGCCAAAAGCCACGCTTTAGTCTTCGGACGCATGTAAGGAGCACACATGATTTATCTTTCCCAGTTAATGGGTAATCCGGTTCTAGATTCAGAAGGCGAGAAGATCGGTTCTGTCTCCGACCTTGGAATTGCTACCGGAGAAGTTTTTCCTCGCATTACTTCCCTTGCTTTTATGGGCCCTGGCCGCACGCCAATGATGATTTCTTGGCGCAAGTATGTTGATACCTACGATGAGGACGTCATCAGGCTCAAGGTACCTTCAACTGAGATTCGCTTCTCGTACCTGCAGCCTAACGAGGTTCTTCTCGCCAGAGATATTCTGAACAAGCAGATCGTTGATACGCGTGGTATTCGTGTTGTCCGCGTAAACGACCTCAAGCTTTCCGATACCAGCTCAACGCAGCTGCGCCTTCTGGGCGCAGAGGTTGGCGCACGCGGTCTGCTGCGCAGCCTTTCTCCCCAGCTTGAGCACCTGGTCACTCGCATTGCGCGCGCCATGGGCCACCCCATGCAGGAGCGCATCATCGCGTGGAGCTACATGGACCTGGTTGAGCGCGACCTCTCTAACGTTAAGCTCTCCGTTTCCCACAAGACGCTGGACGAGCTGCACCCTGCTGACGTCGCTGACATCATCGAGCGCCTGGACTCTCGCCTGCGTAGCCAGGTGTTTGCCCAGCTTGATGACGAGCAGCGAGCCGGCGCAATGGCAGAGTTCAACGACGACGCTATGGCAGTGGAGCTCATCGGTGGCCTGAACGAAAAAGAAGCATCTCGCATCCTGTCCGAGATGGACCCAGACGACGCGGCCGAGCTTGTCTCCGAGCTGAGCTATGACCGTGCCGAGAAACTCCTGCGCTTGATGGGTGTTAAGGAGCAGCGCGCTATTAGGCAGCTGCTGGGATACCGTGAGTACACCGCCGGCCGTATTATGACGTCCGAAGCGCTTTCTGTTCCTGAGGACCAGACCGTTGCCTACGCTTTTGACCGCCTGCGCAACCTGGACGAGGACTTTGAGACCGTCCGCTACCTCTACCTTACTGACGAGGATGGCCGTCTGTCCGGAATTGTTACCTTGAACCGCCTGATTGTCTCCGAGCCAGAGACTAAGCTCGAGGAGATTGCCAATAAGAACCTGGTCACAGCCTCGCCAGAGGACGATCAGGAGGACGTTGCTCGCAACATTGCAAAATACAACCTGCTGGCTATGCCTGTTGTTTCTGACGACAACCGCCTGCTAGGTATTGTTACCGTCGACGACGCTCTTGACGTTCTGGAAGAGGAGCACGCCGAGGACCTGCAGATTGTTGGTGGCGGCAGAGGCGATTCCGATTCTGGCGACCGCGGCCGCAACATTATTTGGTTCCTCCACCGCAACCTCTGGCTTTTGTTCTGGGTTGCCTCCGTTGTGATTGCTGCCTTTGTGGGAACAGCTGCAACATCTAATCCAACCATGGGTATTTTCGCAGCTCTTTGCACTATTACCATGCCAATCTCGCTGAACTTGAGCGAGAATACCGTCAACTACGTGACAAACTTCTTCCTCACAGACGATCCTGGCAGCGAGAAGTCTCCTTCTATCTTAGGCTTTGCCTTCCGCTCGCTTCTACTGGGTCTTCTGGTCAGCGGACTCATTTGCATCCTTGGTGCCGCAGCTCACGCCCTGCTAGAGGCTCTGTTCCATCCGTACGATCCAAATGCAGGCGCATTCTACGCCGCGCTCTTTGACCAGACCATTATCCAGATCTTTGGCGCAGCAGCTGGCTCTACGCTCATCTCCTTCCTGCTGACCCCAATTTTCTTAGCTGTACTTCGCCATCGTGAGGAGAAAAACCAGGAAACCTCAGGTCTCACGCTTACCCTGATTTCCATGAGCCTTTCGGTGGTGACATTCTTCGTCCTCTCTTACGCTCTCTCGCTTGTGAGCGTGATGTAAATGGCGCAGGAGAACGCACAGGTAAAGGACGTGGTTGCAGAGCAGAGTGCTGCTGCAGAGCAGGACGCGGCTGGCCAGCTTTCTGCGGGCGACGGAAGCGTTGTCGAGCAGGGAAAACGTGCGTCTAAAGAGAAGGCTCCAGTCAACAAAAACAGCCTCAAGTACATTTTGATGGCAATGGGCCCCGGTCTTCTCGCCGCATTTGCGGGTAACGACGCCGGCGGCATTGCAACCTACTCCAGCGCAGGCGCCACGTTTGGCTATTCGCAGCTGTGGACCGTGCCGCTCATGTGCTTCCTGCTGATTGTTGTTCAAGAAACCGCAGCTCGAATGGGTTGTGTCACC
>JABZGZ010000006.1 GCA_015259105.1 Atopobium sp.
TGTTTCCACCAAAACCATCGGTACCAGGGGTGACGTGAGCTACTGCCATGACCTCGCCGGTTGCTGCATCGGTGATGTTAAAGGTAGACGCAGGATGAGCTGCGGTAAACCTCATCTCGTTAGGGAGCGTGACGTCAAAGTAATCGCCCGGCTCTACGTTAGCGTTTGCAGAGGCGTCCCACGTCATAGCAATGGCATACACATTTGCCTTGTTAACAACGGTAGTTGGATTACCAAAACGATCTTCAACTCTAAAGTCTGTAATGGTTGCGACAACCGCTTTAGGGGTGCCTGTAGCAGCTTCAGTGCTTGCAGTCTCAGCAAAAGCTGATTTTGCAGCAAGTGGAAGCGCCAGGACCAGCATGAAGACAAAACTTAACAGCTTAAACAGTCGTTTGTTCATCAGGACTCCTTTGCAATAGATGCGTCTATTTTCACCTATTACAAAGAGAATTTATTTGAGATTCTGTATATATTTATATAGCTTTTTTAAAGTTCAAATATTTATGCAGGTACAAGGAATTTATCGGTTCTTTTTCTGATACCTTTTAAATAAAGTACAGCTAAATTCACAAGTTCTTCACAATTGTTCACAACGAACATTACACGCTACGAACAGCAAACCGTAATAAAAATGGATAAATATTACGTCTAACAAATCTAAATGCTGGACATTAGTCACTTTTTATACGTTATTCCGAATAGGTCATTTTTCTGTATGCATTAAGGAGGCGAGAAACCCGTGGATTCTCACAAACTAGACGGGTTTCTCGCCAAAAAAGAACGCCTTGCCACGAGGACAAGACGTTCTTGTGAAGGTGCGTGGGAGCCGTGCGCCCGCGCTGCTACGACTGCGCGTCAGACTTACTTGCGGCGCTTAAGTGCAACTGCGCTGCCCAGTGCTGCCAAAGATCCAAAGAGGACGCCTGCGACAGAAGATGCATCTCCGGTGTAGGGGAGGTTGGACTTCTTGCGAGTCTTAGCAGGCTTCTCTGGAGTTGGAGGAACCTGGGTGTTAGTGACTACAAAGCCTTGATCTGCGTCACCGGTAATCTGGCTAGTGTAGCCAGCTACCTCGTCCTCAGAGATGGTGTAGGTAATCTCAGAGCCGTCAGCTGCATAAGCCTCGAGGCCTGTGAAGGAATCCTGCCAATTGTTGTCAGAGCTCAAGGTAAGGGTTTTGCCGGTGTCAACGCCGTTTGCAAGCAGGTGAACGGTTACTGCTCCGCCCTCGGCACCATTCCAGACCTTCTGTACAGGAATGTCTGCATGAGCGTTCTTCTTGTTCTCAATAATCTTGATAGTGCCGGACTGATTGTCAACGTTTACGGTGTAGACAGTAGCGTCACGCACATAACCATCTGGAGCAGTAAGCTCTTCGATGGTGTAGGAGCCGGTAGTGAGCCTCTCGGAGGTTGCAGTTCCGTCGGCGCCTGTAGTAAGAGTCCAAGAATCAGCTGGGTTAGCAACACTTGTTACCTTAAAAGTTGCGCCTGGAAGCTGGGTAGTTGCGTTGTCAGCGTCAACCTTGATGATGCGGATGCGGCCGACAAGATTGCCGATTGCGCCGCCGGAGTTGCTTGGAGAGTAGTAGGTAAAGCCAATCTCGCTTCTTGGAGCACCGCCAGCATTGGTAAGCACACCATAGTTATGCAGAGCCATGCCTGGGATAAAGGTGGTGCGATACTGCAGGAGGTAACGCTGGCCCTGGGAGAAGTCAACGCCGCTCAGATTGAGGTGGTAGGAGTGACCGTCAGCTGCAATAGAAAGTGCACCATTAGGAATGGTGACCTCCTGAAGGTTGCTGTAGTTGCCGGTTCCATCGAAGTCTGCACGATACAGGTGGAAAGAGTTGGCAATGTAGGTTACCGACGCAGGCAGGTCTCCGCCGTTTCTATCAGAGAGGGTGTCAGAGAACTCAACGCCAGTCATGTTAGCAGCGGAGTAGTTAAGACGAACGTACCAAAGTACCTCGGACTCGGTACCGGTAACAGGGCCGCCCCACTTGTTGAGCCACTCCTGACCAATGGTGTTCTTTGGACGAACAATCATGTTGAGAGGAACAGCGGTGCCGTTAACGCCAAAGTCAATGTGGGTGTTGTCACCTGCGTTGATAGCATCGCGGTCGTAGAGAGCGGACAGCGAGAAAGTACCCTTAATCTGAGTGTGGGTGTTTGCATAGTCTGTATAAACAACATGCAGGGTGCCGCCAAAAATGCTGCCTGCTGCTGGAGTTGGGTAAGCCCAAGCTACGGTTGCGCCGTTAGGATCTTTAACTTCAATTGGAGTTGTGTTTTGTGTGGCTGTGAACTGGACTTTATCGGGCAGGGTAATATCAAAATAGTCACCTTCTGCCACGGTAGAAGCGGTAGATTCCCAGTTGATTGTAATATGGTACAGATTATCAGTGGTAATCTCATTGACTGGTGTATAAGTATCATCAGCCACAGACATGCTGGTAATTTGGACCGGTGAAACAGTTGCAGCCGAAGCGAATGTTGCCACAAAAGTAACAACAATCATAAAAGGAACAAGAAATACACCTAGTCTGACCAGTACTTTTTTCATAAACCAAACTCCAATTCGTATTTCAAACGTGAGAAAATTATTGCAGATACGTACTTAAAAACTGTTACCAGTTTTGGTCGTCACAAAACAATTACATTTCAAGTTATAGTGTCTTTGACCTGCTCTTCTCGCCACATTCTGTGTTTTATAATTGTTAGAAATTAGTAGCATTTCTTGTCAGATTATAGAACTTTACCGTCTTTTGTTTGCGCAGAATAAGAAGACTTTTTGGCGCGCGCAATCTCTCGTGGTGTTATCGGCTGGTTGAAGGTATTATTAATAGCAATAAATTCGTGGTAGAGATATGTGTCCATACGTGCGGCATTGCGTTGGCGCAGAATCCAAGAGTGACCGGGAAACCGGAGAAGCGGAGTCATGCATGAGCGAGTCCAGGCCCAAGCAGTTTGTTGCAGTTCTAGACTTTGGTGCCCAGTACGGCCAGTTAATTGCACGTCGCGTGCGCGATCTTAACGTCTACTCCGAGATTGTTCCTTGTGATATTTCCGCAGATGAGCTTCGTGAGCTCAATCCATCTGCGCTCATTTTGTCCGGCGGCCCTGCTTCCGTTTACGCGGAGGACGCGCCAAAGATTGACCCAGAGATCCTGGAGCTTGGCCTACCTGTCTTTGGTTTCTGCTATGGACAGCAGATTATGGCGGTTACTTTGGGCGGCACCGTTGGACACACCGAGAAGGGCGAGTATGGCCCAGCTCATCTGACTCGCGCGGGAGAGAGTCGCATTTTTGACGGCACCGCTGAGCAGCAGACCGTTTGGATGAGTCACCGCGATGCTGTGTCTGAGGTTCCAGAGGGCTTTACCGTTACCGCTTCTACCGATGTTTGCCCTATTGCAGCTATGGAAAACGCTGCTAAGAACCTGTATTCCACTCAGTTCCACCCAGAGGTCAACCACACTGAGTGCGGTTCCCAGATGCTTTCTAACTTCCTGTTCAATATCTGTGGTTTTGAGAAGACGTGGACCATGGATAACATCATTGAGCAGAAGGTGGAGGAGATTCGCCAGAAGGTTGGAAACGGCCGCGTTATTTTGGCGCTTTCCGGCGGCGTTGACTCTTCTGTTGTCGCAGCTCTTGTTCACCGTGCTATCGGCGATCAGCTTACCTGCGTGTTTGTTAACCACGGCATGCTCCGTAAGGGCGAGCCAGAGATGGTTGAGCAGGTCTTCCGCAAGCAGTTCAACGTGCCTCTGATTCACGTTCACGCAGAGCAGCGCTATGCAGAGCTTCTGGCTGGCGTTACTGAGCCAGAGATGAAGCGTCGCCTGATTGGTACCGAGTTCTGGAAGGTCTTCTTTGACGAGGCCCAGAAGCTGGACGGCGTTCAGTTCCTGGCACAGGGTACCATCTACCCTGACATTATTGAGTCCGGCGCTCGTAAGACAGGCGGCAAGGCTGCAACCATTAAGAGCCACCACAACCTGATTCCATTCCCAGAAGGCGTTCACTTTGACCTGATTGAGCCTCTGGATCACTTCTTCAAGGACGAGGTCCGCGCGCTGGGCGTCTCTCTTGGCCTGCCAGAGAACCTTGTCTACAGGCAGCCATTCCCAGGTCCTGGCCTTGCTATCCGCATCATTGGCGACGTTACCCCAGAAAAGCTGGAGATTCTTCGCAACGCAGACGCTATTGTCCGTGAAGAGATTGATGCCTACAACGCTCAGCTCTTTGACGAGACAGGCGATCGTAACTCCGAGCACAGCGTTTGGCAGTACTTTGCTGTGCTACCCGACATTAAGTCCGTTGGTGTAATGGGTGATGAGCGCACGTATGCTCGTCCAGTTATCCTGCGTGCTGTTGAGTCGAGCGATGCTATGACCGCTGACTGGGCAAAGCTCCCTTACGAGCTGCTGACTCGTATTTCTTCTCGCATCGTTAGTGAGGTTGCTGGCGTTAACCGCGTAGCTTACGACATCACTCCAAAGCCACCTGCGACCATTGAGTGGGAGTAGGACGACAGGGTTCTGACCTGCGATTTTGAGTGCCGCACTATGCCGCTGAGTTTCGTTTCGTACGAGAGTCATGACAAAGCCACCAGCGACGGAGATGAGTAAAAGCGATTAAAGAGCCTCCGTTTCCTGCGTTGGGACGGAGGCTCTTTCTTTGCCGTTTTACTCCCTTGTCTCCGTTCGGGGATTATTTCTTGCTCATTTAGGGCTATTCGCGCTGAAAGATTTTGACTAGCTTGGTGTCCTTTATTTCGTAGACAATGTCTGCGACGTTCTCGACCAGCCTCTTATCGTGGGAGACGAACACTATCGTTCCGGCATAGGCGCTCATCATCTGCTCGAGGGCTTCGGCGCTCTTGATGTCCAGGTAATTTCCAGGCTCGTCCATGAGCAAGATGTTGTATCTGCCCAGCAGCATCTTCGCGAGTAGCAGCTTGATGACTTCGCCTCCCGAGAGAACGCCAACGTCCTTTGTCAGGTCGCGCGGTCCGATTCCCATAGAGGCGAGGATGCCTCGAATTTCGGTCATGCTGTACTCGCAACCATCCTGCATGAACGAGATCGCAGACTGACGGGCGTCGAACTTGTAGCCTGTTTGCTCGAAGTAACCGATCTCTGCCTTGGGAGAGATGTTGATACCGTCGGCGCGTCGAGCGATTGCCTTCAGCAGGCTGGTCTTTCCTGTACCGTTGCCACCGGTGATGGCCACTTTGGCACCGAGCGGTATCTCGAATTTCGCGTGGTCATAGAGCATGCAGTTGCCGAAGCTCAAGCTGAAATCGTCTGCCGAGATGGGAAATTTACTATGCAGTTCCAGGGCCTTGCTCTGGCGGAACCGCACGGCGCGAATGCTATCTGGGGCCTCAATCCCTTCGAGCGCTTCGAGGCGCTTCTCCATGTCCTTAGCCGCCTGGTACATCCTCTTCTGTTTGGTGCCGGTTGCTTTCTGATGCCCCAATCGACCTGCATACTCGTTGCTTTTTTTCGCAGCCTTCCGCTTGGCGTCGACCTGCCGTGCTTTTTTCCGTTGTTTTTCGATGGCGGCTTCGAGGCGATCGCGCTCGCGCATCGCCTCTTCGTATCGAGTCGCCTGAGCTTTGCGCTCTTCTTCTTTCTGTCGCAGATAGTCGGAGTAGTCACCCCAGAATTCGGAAATACCGCCGTCTTTGAGCTCCCAGATCTTGTCTACCACCTGGTCGAGAAAATGACGGTCATGGCTCACGATGAGCAGAGCCCCATCAAATGCCTTGAGTTGTCCGACGAGAAGGCGGATGCCGTCTTGGTCGAGGTGGCTCGTAGGCTCGTCGGCGAAGATCGCGCTTGCATGCTGGGAGAGTGCAGAGGCAATCTTGGCGCGTGTTTCCTCCCCGCCGCTCATCGTCTCCTGCGCCACTCCGGCGACGTTGAGACGGGAGAGCATCTCACCACTGTCCTGAGCCGCATCAAGGTCGAGTTCATCGAGTTGGCCGATGAGGGCAATGCTGCCGAAGCGCCTGACGTCGGCGTCCGCAATGGTAAGATTGCCGCTCAGAATTTTAAGCAGGCTGGTTTTGCCTGCGCCATTGTCTCCCACCAAGCCGATGCGATCGTAGGAGTAGATTTCCAACTCTTCGATATCCAGGATATCGCGGCCGGCATATTCCAAAAAGATGTCTTTAGCTTTGACTATGAGTTCCATAGGTTGAACCGCCTTTTGTGTATTAGCCTTTTACTGGAAGCGCAGCCATGCCAAAAAAGATTGCTCACGTCGATTTTTCGCCTTTGCCCAATTGCCGGCGCGAGCGTTTTGACCTTGCGCAAGCCGGCAAATCCGAAAATGATAGTTGGCGACGAATAAGGAGCGCGATGTGGGATGTCGGCGCAATACCTCGTCGTCGCAAGGGCTTGAAGGCTGACGCGTGAACCGATGGCTGCCGCCTCTTTTTTTCGAATACTTGGGCTATTGAATCCGCCCGGTATCTCTTTTCCCCACGTTTCGGACGCTCGGAGCAAGCAGCATAGCCATCGCAAGCAGTACCATGGTCGCTCCAGAGCCGACGAACCATAACGGAGCTCCAAGCAGATCCGCAAAAACGGAGGGGGCCGCGAGGCCCATGGGCATGGCCCACGCCATGATGGTTCCGTAGAGGCCGAAAACGCGGCCTAGGTACTCAGGAGGTATCTGCTCCTGCATAAGGGCAGTCTGGGTTCCCGCGTACAACGGGGAGCATGCGCCCATAAGAAAGCTCGCCGGTAGGAAAACGGCGAACAGCGACGGGCCGATCAATCCGGATGCGATTGCGACGACGCCGAAGCCGGCGATCGCGGCGACCATGGTGAGCGACCTATTGCGGAACCCTCCCGTGGCCGCCAAAATGCCGGACCCAGCCAGCATGCCTGCGGAGAAAAGGACCTCCACCAAAGCAGCATCCCCCGTGCTACCGCCAAAATGTCCCAAGGTCATTATTGGGAACAATGCCGCGAGTGGGGAGAACGCGAAAGCGAAGACGAACCCGCACCAAAGAAGGGCGAACAGCCCCCTGTATCCCCTGATCAGCTTGTAGCCGTCCGAAATCTCAGAGAAAAGTTCTCGAACTTTATTGGAAAAGGACGAGCTGAGGTCGGCTTCGTCGAGTCCTCCTGCGTCTATCTGAGCGGCGAGGACAGCTAGAGAAGCGAAAAGCGCCCCCAGCACGTCGAGGGCAATCATGGCGGTAATGCCCGCCACAGGATAAATCACTGCCGCGAGCGCGGCGCCAAGAATGTATCCGGCGGACTGAATCGCCTGCATCACTCCCGATAGGCGAACGAGATGCTCTGGCGGGGCGAGATGGGGCGTGAGGGATTGGGAGGCCGGCGTGTAGAACGAAGTGCCAGCTGCGCGGAGAAACAGGGCGATGAGTATTGACCACGCAGGTAAGCTGCCGGCCAACGAGGCAATCGCCAAGGCGGCGCCCACCGCGGCAACGAAGAGGTCGGCGCCGATGAGAACACGTTTCAAAGGCAGCCTGTCGACAACGGCGCCCGCAAGGACTCCGAACAAAGCAATCGGCAGAAAGCCTGCTAACGATGCCAGGGAGAGGAGGGAAGATGATTCTGTCGTGAGGGCGATATGCCAAATGAGACCCATTTGGAGAATCAAGCTCGTCAATGTCGACACGAGCTCCCCGCCCCATACGAAACAAATCTTAAATTGCCATGAATGGCACAGCGAAACAGACCTGCGCCGAGAGGTTTCAAATATCATGGTTATGTCCAATCGTGAAATGGCGTGCAGAAAAACAACGCGACGCCACAACAGCGCCGCTTTCTAGGCGCTCATCCACGTGCGGAAAAGACCAACCACGACACCCCTCCTTTGTTAATTCGGTCTGGCAAACCATGTAATATTAACGAGGCTTGAGTTTGCCTGTCAAGAATCGACCATCGGAAAGGGCAATCCTCTCTGGCCATTCGATTCCTTTTGTATCTTTGGTTGCATAGGTGACCCGCCAGGGCTATTACGCGTGGAAGAGGCGCCTGCCGAGCTGGCCGATGAGGCGCTGAAGATGGCCCTGGTCAGGCGAAACGATCCCAAGGGATGCGTACATCATTCGGATAGTAAGAATGTTGCCAGCAGGTTTTGCGGCAACCGCAAAGGAGCCGTATCCTGCAGTTGGAATCACGTTGCAGCATCCTGACCCGCATTCCGATTGGCGGACGGCCCGCTTCGGCATCCTGACCAGCACAGCGATCGAGCCTTGTCATTCCTTGGATATGCCGGTTGCTCGGGGCGGTCCCGACGGAGGCCCTCGCCTCCCCGGTCCGTGACCCAAGAAGGGCAAGCATGCTGATCTGCATGGCTGGTTCCTCCTTTATGTAGACGACCATGCAAAGAAGGGACAACCGAGGAGGCAGGTTACTGATGCGGGCTCCCGCACGCCCATGACTACCCGACGGGCTGTTTTTCATCTCCGATGCCCGCATTGCAGCATGAACGAATGTGCCTCGACATCTCTGCTGGCATGGTACGACTGGGATCGCACCTCGACGCATCCTTGCGCATACTGCCTTCCAAGTTTCGAAACCGGGAAGGAAAGTGTATGTGAGCGACGATATCGGCGCCGATTCGACGCTCGAGAGGGAGATTGCGCCGATTCTATCCATCGGGGATGCATTCCCGAAGATTCTCATCACTCGCACGAGGCATGAGCCCCATACCCGGGAGGGCGTGCTCGTGCTGAATTTCGCGAGGTGGCTGCTTGGCGGGTAGGGTTCTGAACGTCGCATTGGGATATCGCGCGACAGGGCACGCAGGGCTGTTTGTGCCCGCACGGGAAACGCCGTCGCCATGCGGGCGGCCTGTCGTGTCCGATTAGCCTTTTGCTAAACAGGCTTACGCCAACTCATGGGCAAGCCACCTGAGACTATTCACTTTGCTTATCGTTGACAAAGACCTGTGGCCTGCGGTTTTGTGAACGGCTCGTAAGCCACCCGCGTCGACTCACTTACTGTTGAAGCTGGTGGTTTGCAGGCTCAAAGGCGGTTGAGTTTCAAAACGGGCGTTTTTCGGCGATATCGAGCCTCCAAAGGCGGCTCTCCGTGCCCCTTGGGACAAAAATAAAAACTCAATACTCTGAGTTTGAAAATGGTTTTTGAAGTTGTCCCAGCTTTTGTCCCCGAAGCCGATGAAACGCGACGTCGCGTCATTCAGCGGCACTCACTTCGAGATGCCGCCGAAAACTGGGTGCAACTGGAGTGACGAGACGGCAAAACTATAACCACCGAGTGGGAATAAGGAAATTCTTTAGTTATAGGGGTACAAATCATATTTTCGATAAAATATACCCCAATAAACCTGTAATTTGATATACTGGCTCCAATGAAGATTGGAGCCAGTATGCGTTTGTTTCCTAGAGAAAACTACCTAAAAAAGATTCGCGGCTTCTACCATGACGCCGGGATGATCAAGGTAATCACCGGCGTACGCCGCTGCGGCAAGTCCTGCCTCATGCAGTGCATCGCCGAAGAGCTGAGGGCCGAAGGCGTCGATGACGAGCACATCGTTTTTCTCGACCTAGACCGATACGGGTACCGGTCTGTCAAGGCTCCAGAGCAGCTTGAGGACCTCATCAGACCCTTGCTCGCTATCTCGGGGACGAAGTACCTTTTCATCGACGAGGTACAGAACGTCGATGGTTTCGAAGACGTGCTCAATGGGTTTCGCACTGAGGGTGGCTTCTCCATCTTCATCACCGGATCGAACTCCTATCTGCTTTCAGGAGAGCTGGCCACGAAACTAACCGGCCGCTACATCGAATTCGAGATGCAGACGCTGGACTTTGGCGAGTATTGCCAGATGAAGCGTTTCTTGGGACTACCCGTGAACCCGAATCCGGTCGTGGAGTTCGATGCGTATATCCTCGAGGGCGGCTTCCCGAAAGCGATGGATTACCCTCGGCTCGCCGACAAGCGCGCCTACGTTGCTGCGGTAATCCAGGAAATCTTCGAGAAGGACATCCGCAGGCGTGTGAAAATCAAGAACGTCTCCGTGTTCAACCATGTGCGCGACTACGTCATCAACAACTTCGGCGCCACCATGTCGCTTGCGAACATCCAATCCGACCTCGAGAGCAAACAGGGTGTGAAGGTCAAGCGCGAAACGCTAGCGAGATACCTCCAGATTCTCGAAGATGCGAAGATCATCAGCAAGTGCTCCCGCTTCGACCTGAAGTCCCGAAAATCACTGCGGGGCGAGCAAAAGTACTACCTGGCGGACCTGAGCTTCTACTTTGCCCTCAACACCGATAACCGCATCAACTACGGACCCGTCCTTGAGAACATCGTTTATCGCTACGCTCTCTCGCAGGGTTGCAAGGTCAGTGTCGGTCGCATTGGAAAGCTGGAATGTGACTTCATCCTCAGAAACCCCGAGATGGGCTACGCGTACGTTCAGGTCGCAATGACCATCATGGCCGACCGGGCCACCGAGGAGCGCGAGTATCGCCCCTTCGCCCAGATAATGGACAACTATCCCAAGTACCTGTTGACGCGAGGCGATGTTATCCAACAAAGGGATGGCATCATTCATGCTAACATTCCTGAATTTATGCAGGAAGGAAGGGCATTCTAGGAGGGCAATGCCTCCTTTCGATACTCGCCTGTATGAGGCTGATTTTGAATGGGCGCTTTAGCCTTCATTTGCTTTTATGAGCCTACTGCATCGATTCAACGCGCGTCCCTTGGTGGTGACAGGACTGATAGCAAGCAGACAATCTACCAAGGACGTGCCCTTGGTAGATTGCAAGTGAAAGCTGTTCCGGTAGTCAAAGATAAAGCCGACGACCCAATTGGAGTTGACTGGAATGGCACAACAGCAAATGAACGTAAAAGAGTGAGAATAGAGACAGGTAGAACATATCTTTATTATTCAGCCAAATTATTTATTAACTCCTCGCTCACGATGCGAGGAGTTTTTTAATAATGAATTATGAGAATATCACGATATCGTGATATCTTATATTTCGTGAGAGAAAATAGGGAAGGAATAAGAATTTAAGAAAATCAATCCGCTCGTCTAAAGGAGGTAGATTATGAAATTTCATCAGGTAAAAGATGTCTCTGCCTTGACTGGCTTAAAGTTGAGCATTCAGTTTACTAACGGCACCACAAAAATCTACGATGTAGCTCCGCTCATGAGGCGTTTTTCGGCTTTTAAGCTTCTGAAAGACGAGTCGCTGTTCAGAGACGTAGGGGTTGATCAGGGAGGTTACGGTATTATCTGGAACGATGATCTTGATCTCTCTTGTGACGAGTTGTGGGAGAACGGAATCGAGGTCGTGACGCCCTTTGATGGACTCATTTCGTTTTCAGATGCTAGCGAGCTTTGGGGTTTAAGCGAGTCCACTCTGCGTAAGGCTGTTGCGTACGGCAAGATAGTTCCAGGCGTGGATGCTCGCAAGTATGGTAAGCAATGGATTATTAACCGTGATGCTATGTTGCGCGAGTATGGCAATCCCGTGTGTTAGGGACTATAAATATTCAACCTCAAATACTGTCCATTTCAGTGGACAGTATTTTTTTATATGTTTACGTAGACTGGTATTTCTATAAACGCGTGGTCTTTTAGTAGGCATCGTGAGATGGGAGTACCAATGGAAAAGCAGAGTTCAGATAACCCCGTATGTCCTAAATGTAACAGCACAAATGTTGCTAAATATCTTTGGGGTTTACGACTGCTGGACGATCAATTAGAGCGTGATATTGAAGAAGGTCGTGTCATTTTAGGAGGCTGCGTTGTATGTGTAGATGACCCTAAGTTTCATTGCAATGATTGCAAGTATGATTGGAACTAGCTGTGATTTTGAATTTTGCCGATATCGGCAAGAAATAGCCCAATTTGCTATAATAATCTCATCAGTTTTTGCCGATAGGGAGGTGAAGCTCGATGGGATTTCTTTCTGCAGCAGAGATTGCTGAGCTCTGGGGCATATCCGAGAGAAGTGTGCGCAATTACTGCGCTACAGGTCGCGTACCAGGTGCTTTTCTCGTGGGAAAAACTTGGAACATTCCAGCCGATGCGGTAAAACCTTCTCGAAAAAACGCTAAAACATCGTCAACAAGTCCGCTGCTTTCGCGCTTGATTGAAGAAAAGGCCTCAAAAATAAAGGGCAGCATTTACCATAAGCTCCAGGTCGAGCTTACCTATAACTCTAATCACATTGAGGGAAGCAAGCTCTCCCTTGATCAGACACGCATGATTTTTGAAACGGCTACTATCGGCGTTGAAGGAAATCCTGTTCACATTGACGACATTGTAGAAACTCAGAACCATTTCCGCGCTATCGATTACGTGATTGATCATGCAAAAGACCCTCTCACAGAGGTCGTCATTAAAGAACTTCACCGTATTCTAAAAACGGGAACTACAGATTCTGCAAAGGACTGGTTTGCAGTTGGAGGTTACAAACATCTACCAAATGAGGTTGGTGGGCGAGAAACCACTCTCCCAGAAAATGTTGCTAAAGAGATGAAATCGCTGTTAAAGGCTTATAACTCAAACAGCTCTCATTCTTTTGAAGACATTGTTGATTATCATGTTCGCTTTGAGCGCATTCACCCATTTCAGGATGGCAATGGACGTGTTGGCAGGTTGATTATGCTTAAAGAATGCCTTGCTCATAACGTTGTTCCGTTTGTCATTACTGATGACATGAAGTCTTTCTATTATCGAGGGCTCTCTAAGTGGGATAAGGAGAATGGCTATCTTCTTGATACGTGTCGTACAGCTCAAGATAGATTCAAAGCCACGCTGGATTACTTCCGAATTCCGTACGGCGATAAGTAGGTTTAACTGCTTTTCTCGTTTTAGCGTTATATTGCTGAACCAGACTAACAGACGTCATCATATTGCGCATGCAGCCGATGAGCTCCTTCTGGATAACGAAAGACCCTCGTGAGCCGTTGCGCCACTTCCTCAGGGGAGGGGGTTCACCGCGTCTTTTGCGTAGTGGTAGATCTTGATCGGCTTGACCCCAGCAGTCTCGCAACCTCCACCGCGGAATAGACGTCCTGTGGCAGGACGGGTTTTTGCACGGGCCTCATCACGAACAGAGTGTTGCCGTTATCCTCGTCATGTAGCCTCCTCGGCTATTGCGGTTTTCTTTTTTTTGACATGCATCGGGACGCAGGCAACGAAAAACGGAATAGGCTCTATGGGAGCTTTCAGTTTCAGTAGGCATACCGATGCGGGCTTTATCGTCTCTCCACTTTTTGACATTCGTTCGGTGTCGCCTAGAATGAACAATACTGAATTATTATTCAGCATTGAGAGGATTTGAGGAGAAAATCATGCAGGTTCTCAAGGAAGAGGTGCGCGAACGCATACTTGACGCCGCTGTCCGGGTGTTCTACGAGAAGGACTTCCGTAGCGCGAAGTTGCAGGACATCGCGAGGCTCGCAGACGTGTCGGCAAGCCTACTGTACTCGTACTTCAAAAACAAGGAGAAGCTATTCGAGGGCGTCGTTTCGTCTGCTCCCTTCGACTTCAACCGGATTGCACGTGAAGAAGAATCTATCATTGCGAATACGCCCTCTGAGAGGTACCAGATTGCCGCCGAGGGACCCCTGCTCAACATGCTGGCCCATCACAAGTTGCTGGTTATCCTAATTGACAAGAGCCAGGGTACCGCCTATGAGCATGCGAAGGACGACTTCGTCGAGAGCATTGAGCGACACATCCGATACATGATGAACGAGCGTGCAGTTTTGCGCTACCCGGACTTGCTCGTCCACGTGCTCGCAAGCAACTTCGTGGAGAGCCTAATGGAGGTAGCCCGCCACTACAGCAGCGAGAATGAAGCTCGTGAGATGCTTGCGCTCATCGCCCAGTGCTATTACGAAGGAGTGAACTCCCTGTGACAGAATTTTCTGCCACCCCATTCGGAAACCCTGACATTCAATATTGAATTTTAATTCAATATTGATATAGTTAGTCTAGTCGAACTGAGATAGGCCTTAATCTACTTACAATATCGAATCTTAATTTAATATTGGAGGAGAGATTCTATGAAAGACAAGAGGGAGCTGGTCAGGGAGATGACGGCGAAAAGCCGGCTATCTAATGCCTTGCTTTTGACCAGGGCGGTTCTTGGGCTTGTCCCCACAGTTCTCGTAATCTTCCTTGTCCACCTGTTTTTGGAAGGGTCCCTCTCGCCCGCTGCGATTGCCTATGTCGCTGCGGGAATGACGGCATGTGTGGTGGGGAAGGCGGTGTGCATGTACACGGCAACATGGAAAGCACATCGGGTGGCGTACTCGTGCCTGACGGACATCCGCCTGCGCATCGTGCGCCACCTGAAAAAGCTCCCTCTCGGCTTCTTTCAGATCAGAAGGCCAGGAGACCTCGCGAACGTCATGCGCAATGACGTGGAGCAGGTGGAGGTGTATCTTGCCCACGGGCTACCCGAATCGGCCTCAGCCACTCTGTTCCCCGCCGCCGCGTTCGTCCTCATGCTTGCAGTGGACTGGCGGCTCGCCCTGTGCATGATGGCGGGTCTGCCCCTCATGTGGCTCGTGAAGAAGGCGGCGGCGCCCGCTTGGGCGAGAGGTTTCGAGATAGTAGCCCAGTACGCCTCCCGCATGCAGAACAGCCTTATGGAATATGTCGCCAACATAGCGGTCGTCAAGGCATTCGGAAAGGAAGAACGCAAGACCGATGAGACGGTCGGGGCGGCGCGTGATTACGTGAACTGGGCAACGAGCTCGATGAACGATGTCTCGGTCCCTATGGCTCTTATCGCCCTGTTCATGGAGTTCGGGACGGTTCTCGTACTGATTGTGGGAACGTGGCTTCTCTCCACGGGTGGCATATCCATCGAACGTCTTATCTTGGCCATGGTGCTCGCAGCCGCCTTCACTTCCTCAGTGGCCAAAACGGCGACCCTGCAACACTACCGCTTCATGTTCGACCAGGCGATGACGGGCATCGAATCGGTGCTGGGCGTCAAGACCCCAGACCTCATCGAGAGCTCCGAGGAGCCTCGCATGGGAGACATAGAGCTGCACGGAGTATCGTTCTCCTACCCACAGAGCGAGGAAGACGGCAACGAGAGGAAGCAGGCTCTCGACTCGATAGACCTCGTGTTCCGCAGGGGAAGTACCAACGCGCTCGTAGGTTCCTCGGGATGCGGGAAGAGCACCCTCGCGAGCTTAATCATGGGATTCTGGCAGCCTGACTGCGGGCGCGTCACTGTGGGTGGACAGGACCTTTCCCAACTTTCCGAAAGGCAGGTGCCGAGCCTCTTCTCCATAGTCCAGCAGGACGTGTTCCTCTTCAACCAGAGCATCGAGGAAAACATCCTCATCGGCCGACCAGGAGCAACGCATGAGGAGGTGGTCAAGGCGGCCAAAAGGGCGCGTATCCACGACTTCATCTCCAGACTCCCGCATGGCTACGCTACGGTCCCTGGCGAGGGCGGCGTTCAGCTCTCGGGCGGCGAGCGTCAGCGCATCTCGATTGCCCGTGTAATGCTGAAAGATGCCCCCATCATCATCCTTGACGAAGCGACGGCCGCGGTCGACGCCGAGAACGAGGCCCTCATACAGGAGGCGATAGACGACCTGTCTCGCGACAAGACTGTCGTGACCATAGCCCACCACCTGAACGCTGTTCGTGGAGCGGAGCAGATTGTCGTGATGAGGGAAGGTTGCATCGCCGGGGCTGGAACCCACGAAGAACTCATGTCTACCTGTCCTCTCTACCAGGAGATGGTTGCCAAGCAAAAGCAGGTGGACAACTGGGATATCAGGGAGGTCGCATCATGGTAAGAGAGATCCTAGAACGGATGACCCCCGCTGGCCGGCGCATGATGTCCATAAGCATCGCCGCATTCACGATTTATGCACTAGCCAGCGTGGCGATGGCCTTCGTTGTCCTCGCGGCTATCTATTCGGTCCTGGATGGACCGGTCGACCTCGCGCCCTACTGGGTGGCGCTCATCTGCCTTCTCCTCGTCAAAGGAGCAAGCAGCATTGTGGCAGACAAACAGAAGCATTGTGCGGGTTTCGACCTTGTGCTTGAGATCAGGATCGCCGTCGTCAGGCGGCTGAAGTCGCTTTCCCTCGGTTTCTACACGGGGGAGCGACTAGGCGAGATTGGCGATATTGTTCACAAGGACATCGACAACATGGAGATGGTGGTGGGACACCTATGGACGAGGATGGCAGCTGATTTCATCGTCGCGGCGATTTTGCTCGTGGCTGCGGTCTTCGTTGATTTGCGCATGGCGCTACTCACGGTATCAACCTTGCCCGCTGCGCTTGCGCTCCTTGCAGTAGGACTGAGGAAGGCCCAAGCCCTCGAAAGAAGATGCGGGGATGACGCGGCGGACATGACGAGCCTGTTCGTCGAGTACGTGAAGGGCGTCCCGCTTCTGAAGGCTTTTGCTGAAAGCGAGGCCCTCGACCGTAGGCTCGAGGCGACAGTGGCGAGCTTCGGCGAGAGCAGCAAGGCAGCGTCGCGGAACATAGCGCTAGTCCTGTCCGCTTACAGTCTGGTAGCGGACCTTGCCTTCGTAGTCATGGCGTCGTGCGGTGCCCTGCTCGTGCAGAGTGGTTCTCTGCCCCTGTTCGTCTATATCGGCTTCATCATTGCGAGCGTGGAGTTCTACAAGCCCTTCTTTGCAATGGAGTTGCATTGGATGAACTACCTCAAGGTGAGGGACAGCTTCCGAAGGATAGAGAAGATCATCCGAGCGTCCTCTGTCCCCGAGCCCGATGAGCCGCGCGTGCCTACGTCGCACTCGATTAAGTTCAATCAGGTGCGTTTCTCCTATGGAAGGGACTCTTTTGAGTTGCCCGAGGCAACGTTTACGGTCCCCGAACATACCATGACAGCACTCGTAGGCGAGTCCGGGTCGGGCAAGAGCACACTGACCAACCTTCTGCTGAGATTCTGGGACGTAAATGCGGGAAGTGTGAGCATCGGCGGCGTGGACGTGAGAGACATCCCCTACGACGATCTTCTCGCCTCTATCAGCATCGTTATGCAGGATGTACGGCTCTTCGCGGACACCATTGAGGGTAATATCCGCATAGGCAAGGCTGATGCGACGCACGAGGAAGTAGTGGAGGCGGCCAAGAAGGCGTGCATCCACGAGTTCGTGATGTCGCTTCCACAGGGCTACGAGACACTCATCGGGGAGAACGGTGTGGGTCTCTCAGGCGGGCAGAAGCAGAGGTTGTCTGTTGCTCGGGCGTTTCTAAAAGACGCTCCTATCCTCGTACTCGACGAGATGACGAGTAGTGTGGATCCAGTTAACGAGGTGCTCATGCAGAGAGCCGTTTCTGCGCTTGCGCAGAACAGAACAGTGCTTGTGGTGGCGCACCATCTGAGCACCATCCGCTCTGCGGACCAGATAATCGTGATGCGACAGGGGGAAATCGTGCAGAGGGGTACCCACGAACAGCTCCTCGAGGAGAGCACCGGTTATTATCGGACTCTCTGGGAACGTGGGGCCAAGACGGAGGGCCAGGAATGAGCGCCTTCGCGCATATAACCCTAGACAAGGTGACGTTCCAATACGCGGGGGAGGATAGCGATGCTATCCACAGCGTCGACCTGGATATCCATGAAGGCGAGTTCGTGCTCCTGACAGGAAGAAGCGGCTGCGGGAAAACCACGGTCACACGGCTCATAAATGGTCTTATCCCTCATTTCTACGAGGGCGAGCTGGAGGGAACAGCGAGAATCGGCGGAACGGAAATGCGCGAGATGGGAATCGGAGAGATAGGAAGGATAGTCGGCTCGGTCTTCCAGGATCCTCGTAGCCAGTTCTTCATGACTGACACGACGAGCGAGGTGGCATTCGGCTGCGTGAACGCGGGACTACCACGCAACGATGTGGCGCAGCGGGTCGAAAGCGCATTCCGACGCATGAACATTCAGCACCTGCGGGATAGGAGCGTGTTCGAGCTCTCGAGTGGTGAGATGCAGCTGGTGGCCATAGCCTCCTGCTATGCGATGGGGCCTTCCGTGTACGTCTTCGACGAGCCGTCCGCAAACCTCGATATGGAAGCCGTGGAGACCCTCAGGAAGACACTATCCGAGCTGAAACGCGAGGGAAAGACTGTCATCGTTCTGGAGCACCGCCTCTTCTATCTGGCTGACCTCATCGCCCGGATGGTCGTCATCGAAGACGGTATCGTATCCCACGTATACGACGCAGCCAGCGCGTTGTCCCTTGGCGACTCCACGCTCGCCCATATGGGTCTAAGGAACTTGCAGCTGAAGTCGGCGCTAAACGCTATGCCCGACCACAAGCCGACCTTGTCAAAGTGTGAGAATGCGGCCTTCGAGATAAATAATCTTACGTTCTCATACGGCTCACAGCATTCGACGAGGAGTGCCGGATCGACATTGCGCGACCCTCGCACCATCGGTCCGCTGAGCTTCTCCGCCCAATTCGGCGAGGTAATCGGAATCATAGGAGAAAACGGTGCGGGGAAGACAACTCTGTCGCGTCTGTGCTGCGGACTTGAGAAAGAGGATGGGGGCACCGTGTTCATAGACGGTAGACCCCTTTCGCCAAAGGAGCGATTGGGGCGCATTCGACTAGTCATGCAGGACCCCGACTACCAGCTTTTCTCCGATAGCGTTCTGGGAGAGCTCTCATTGGGCGGGCGGAGAGACGCCGATGTCTGTGAGCGAGCACTCAGAAGGCTGGGGCTATGGGATATGAGGGAAGCTCACCCCGCAACGCTTTCGCGAGGGCAGAAGCAGCGCCTCACAATAGCATGTGCCCTCGTCGATGAGACTGCCACCTACTTCTTCGATGAACCGACGAGCGGCTTGGACAGGGAGAACATGGAGAGAGTCTCTTCTACGATCCGATCGCTCGCACAATCGGGAAGCGTCGTATTCACCGTCTCTCACGATCCTGAGTTCCTCCTCTCTGCCTGTGACCGCATTCTCCATCTGAGCGGTGGACTCATCGTTGACGACTTCGTCCTTGACGGCTCGTCGCGAGAGAGGCTCTTGAGATCGCTTTGTAAAGGAGGTGTGCAATGGGGCGCGCATGCAGACGCATAGACCCGCGGACGGCTCTGCTCGCGACCTGCCTTCTGGGCATTACCGCAGTGATCTCCAACCGGCCGGAGGCAGCTCATGCGGCATGCGCCATCGGTGCGGCATGCGCGCTCGTCTCCGGGGCATGGCGGCCGTGCATTGCCCTATCTGCCGCCTATGGCCTCATAGCCGCCGTTATGGCACTTGCCGAGGGAGCCGGAAACACAACGCTTATGACCGCTGTGGTCATGCTGAGCTACATGGCCCAGAAGTTTGTAGTTCTGGCTCTCCTGGGCGTCTCCCTTTCTAAACTGGCCTCGATGCAGGATCTTCTCGCTGCGCTGCAGTCTATGGGGACTCCGCAGGTAGTTCTCATTCCATGCATGGTCATTCTGCGATTCTTCCCAACTATACGCAGGGACGCCTCGCATCTCATGGAAAGCCTGAAGACGCGGCGCGTGCTCGCAGGAGGAGGGTTTGCATTCCGACACCCAGCTCTTACATGCGAGCTTCTGATAGTTCCGCTCCTCATGAGGAGCGTGAGGGTATCCGACGAGCTTGCGGCATCCGCGCTTGCCCGCGGCTTAGACGGCGAGACCCAAGCAACGGTGCTGCTGCCCCTGTCTTTCGGAAGAAGGGACGCCGTGGCGGCCGCCTTAACCCTCCTGGCAACCGGAGTGCTTGTGTGGCTTCAATTCGGACCGCGATAAAGGGACTCAGGATGAGACTTGTCTCGTCAAATTTGTACGTCTTAAACCAGAACAGAAGAAAGGACTCATTATGAAAAAAGGCGGAACCTCGGCCATAGGGGCTCGAGATCTCGTATCCATTGGTGTCTTCGGAGCACTGTCTCTCCTAATCTTCTTCGTAGTGGGAGGTATCGCTGGTCTTACCGTCGTGGGGACAGTCGCCAACATACCCATCGTCTGCTTCTTCACATCGATAGCCTATCTACTCCTTGCCGCAAAAGTCAGGAAAACTGGGACCTTCCTCATCATGGGGACCATAAACGTGTTGCCCGGCCTGATGGCGGCAAACGTCTTCGGTGTCATCGGCAGTATCGCGGGCTGGGCTCTTGCGGAGGTGGTTGCCACGCGAATCGGGTACTCGAACAGGAAAGGTCTCGTTGCGGCTTACGTCGTCGGTTGCACACTACAGTCGGCGCTCTACACCCTTCCCATATATCTTTCAGCTGCTCAGTATCTTTCCGAGCGCCAAGAAATACTGCGACTCACCGATGAGACCATGGCGCAGTTTGTCGCGATGTTCTCGGGTCCCATGTACGTAGGGATGGTCATCCTTACGGTGGCGACGAGCCTTGTCGGCGCGTTCGTCTCGCTAAAAATCATGAGAAAGCATTTTGAGAAGGCGGGGATTATCTAAGGGACGCCTCGCAACAAGAAAATCGAGAGATGGGACAGGATAGCCCCATGGCTGCTGATAACCAAAAGAGCATCGGGGATTCTCGGGGGCCATACAATAAATTGAGACCCACGTGTTTCGCTGACCTAATCTTTTTCTGTTTCAGTCACATTACCTGTGGATATGCCCGCGAGTGAACTGTGTCCCAATACTTTGCATATATCTCGCCATTACTTAGAAATCTGCCAGCCTTCAATACGCGAGCGAGCTTCAACAAAGTCATGGTAGGGACCGCTGTGCGAGATAAGCTCTTCATGGGTGCCCTGTTCTGCAACACGTCCATCTCTAAGGAAGAAAATCTGGTCAGCCTCCTCAATTGTTGAGAGACGATGCGCAATTTCAAGCACAGTTTTTCCCTCACAGAGTTGGGCAAGAGCTGCTTGAATCTCTGCTTCGTTTTCTGGGTCAACACTTGCCGTTGCCTCATCAAGAACAACAAGAGGCGCATCTTTCAAAATTGCGCGAGCAATTGAGATGCGTTGTCTCTCGCCTCCAGATAGTCGTGCTCCACCTTCTCCAACTTTTGTCTTATAGCCTTCGGGCAGAGCTTTTATGAACTCATCGCAGCGTGCGGCTTTTGCTGCTTCTACAATCTCTTCAAACTGTGCATCTGGCCTGCTTAGGGCAATATTGCGCTCGATTGTGTCATCCATAAGATAGACGTCTTGGAAAACCATGGAGAAGTCCTCAAGAATACTGTTACACGAAAGCTCGCGTACATCGTGGCCTCCTATGCGTACGGAGCCGCCTGTTGCATCATAGAAACGTGCAAACAGCTTGGCAACAGTTGTCTTACCTGAACCACTTCCTCCAACAAGAGCTGCAGTTGTTCCTTCGGGAATGGACAAAGACATTCCGTTGAGCACAAGAGGTCCATCTCCGTAAGCGAATGAGACGTCATGCATCTCAAGGTTGTGATGCTCAAGTTTCACAGCTTTGCAATTGTCATCGATTGCAGGTGCGGATTCGATAGCGTCAAGACGGTCGATAACTTCTCCGATGTGTCCAATTACGTAGGCAGCATCGCCACAAGCCTCAATTGATTGGAACAGCATAAAGGAGAACATCACCAGCGTGCAGAAGTTAAGCAGAGATATCGTGCCGTTCAGGAAAGAGATACATACGATAAAAATGACGCCAATCGAAGCACTGCGTGTCACAAAGAGAAGCAAGGCGTTGAAGGGTTGGAAAGCAAGCTCGGTTTTGAGATTTACATTTCTAGAACGTGCGTATGCGGAGCGTACTGCTGAAACAGCAGCATCTACCTGCCGGTAACTCTTAACAACGGGCATACCGTGGATGTATTCCAACGTTGCTTGAGCCATATCCTCGCGTGCGTCATTTTGCGCGGGCGACAAACGCGCGGAATTTTTGAACATCAGCTCCAGTACCACCGTTGCTACCGCAATCGCAGCTAATGCGAGGATGCAGGCCCGCAGATCCATGAAGGCGAGAAACGCCACCATTGCAGCTGCGGTTATGTATCCGTTGCCAAGCATGTCTACCATGCGCATACCGTGGATTTCCACAAATGACAGTTCGGTTGTGAGCGCCGAGAGAATTTCTCCTGATGGGTGATTGTCAAAGTAACCAAGAGGGACGCGTTTCAGCGCTTCTCCGATACGTATACGCACCTCGTTGGAACGTTCTGCAGCTACGGTTTCCTCGGCTCGTGCTCTCAACCACATAAGTGCTGCGCGTAGCGCAATCGAAGCAATAATGGCCAGTCCAGACGTAAGTGCAATTTTCAGATCGGGTTTCTCGCCATTTGATAAGCCGAGAAACCCGCACATGGCCCAGGCGGCAATAGCAATGGGTGCTGCAGAAACAAGTGAGATAAGAAAAGAGTATGCAAAGCCAAAGAGAATTCGCGTTTTCTTGTTGCCCGTCCAACGCACCACTTTTATAAGCGCACTAAACATTACGCTACCCCTTTCTCACTTCATGAGTTCCATTGGAGATATGTGCTTCCCACATGCGGTGATAGAGATCACTTGAACCAAGGAGGTCCGTATGTGTTCCCTCAGCGACGATGTTTCCGGAATCCATGACTACTATCTTGTCAAAATTACGTACCGTTGAGATTCTGTGCGCAATTACTATCAGCGTCTTTCCACGTGCAAGTTCTGAGAGTGCCTGTTGGATGAGCTCTTCACTCTCGGGGTCTATGAAGGCGGTTGCTTCATCAAGCACAAGAATCGGTGCATCTTTCAGATAGGCGCGTGCGATAGAGATACGCTGGCGTTCTCCACCCGAAAGAGCTCCTCCGGCCTCTCCAGAGAGGGTTTCAAATCCATTTGCAAGCTTATCTGCCAACTCTTCACAGTGCGCAGCGGCAAGTGCGCGCTTTACCTCGGCGTCTGTTGCCTCTGGACGTCCGAGCCTTACGTTCTCAAAGATTGTTCGGTCAAAGAGGAAATTGTCTTGAGTCACAAAGCTCACAAGACCGGATAGCTGGTCAAGCGGCATATCGCGCACGTCAGTTTTTCCAATGCAGATAGACCCTGAATCCGCGTCCCAGAATCGAGCAATAAGCTTGGCCATTGTTGACTTTCCAGAACCACTTGGTCCCACCAGAGCACATGAGGTACCTTCGGGCACTTCAAGAGAGATGCCGTGAAGCACTTCTTCGTCGCAATAAGAGAATTTAACGTTCTCGAATGAGACATCGTGTGATGTGATGAGTGCGGGAGAGGAGACTTCGGGTAGGGGTTTCATCTCTAACAGCTTACTAACGCTGTCCATCACCTTCTCGATCTCCTTGAACATGTTTGTGTATTGGGTAATTTTGGTGAGAGGACCAATGACGCCGATAGACAACATGCATGCAAGAGCCATCTGGGCTACGTCGATGCTTCCCGAGGCCACAAGAATGCATCCGACTGGTACAACTCCTAAAAGGAGCGTTGGCAGTATTGCAAACATGGCGTTCATGGGGATACGAGCAGACTTATACCAGGCAAGCGTTAGTTTCTCAAATTCAGAGATGTCGTTACGAAAACGAGCGTACGAGGAGTCAGCTTGGTTGAAGGTCTTGATGACTTCGATGCCGTCGATGTATTCGACGAGTGTTGAGTTAACGCGCTCACTTGCCTCCCAGTACGCCGCATAGTCTCGCTCAAAGTTTTTAAAAAGCAGCGAGAGGGGCACAATTGACAAGGCTGGTGCGATGAGCATAGAGAGTGCAAGTCGAATATCAATTGAGCACACGATTGCAAAACATAAGATGATAAGAAGCACATTACTTGTGAACTCTGGGATAACGTGGGCAATGGGCATCTCCATTTGCTCAATGTCATCAATAATTGTTTTCTTAAGTGCTCCAGAGGGCGCTGATTGAACATCGCCTAGAGAACATGAGGCTAGATGCTCGCACGCAGCGTTTCGCAGGTTTTCAAGCGTATGGTAGGCAACACTATGTGATGTTGAAGTTGAGGCTAGATAGCCTACTGCCTGAACTGCCACTCCGAGAAGGGCAATGAGTGCCCAGTGTTCAACTTCACTGATGGCAAGGGTGCCTGATATTGAGAGCGCAATCAACTTGTAGGCGGCAAAAAAGGGAACAATGCCTCCGGCCACACCTGCCACAGCACATAACAGCGAGGCTCCAAGTTTTAGACGCTGTCCGCGTGTAAATAAAGCAAGTTGCCGTATCCAACTGCTCTTTTTCTTTTTGCTAGGGTCCATGGGTCCTCCCAAACGACGAGTATGAGCAAATTGTATTCACGGCTCGTAGAATGAGAAAAGCCCGATTGTCGCGGTACGCTCCAAGTGTATCTATGCGGGTGGATTATCTTTCTTGTCCAGCGCTTTCACGGTAATCGCCAGGTGCCATGCCAACGACATTACGGAATGTGGAAGCAAATTTTGAGGCATTGGTATATCCGACTTCAAATGCCACCTCACCGATTGGCTTGGAGGTTGTTCGGAGGAGGGTTGCAGCTTGTGCCATGCGATAGCGTGTGAGGTATGCGTGCACACTAGCGCCATAAACCTCCTTGAACCACCGCTGCATGCTGGCATAGGGAAACTCGAACTCTTCTGAGAGCTCTTTGAGTGTCTTATGGGAAGAAAGATCAGAGGTTATAGCTCGTTCTATTTCCTTTACCTTATCAACCTGTGCGCGTGTGAGCCCGTACTGTCCAATGCGTCCGCCTTCAGGAATATTACTGCCGAGAAACAAGAGAAGCTCCATAATCTTGAGCTTTAGGTAAGCATCTCTAAAGCGGTCGTGAGCGTTATATATCTCGCAGAAAATATGTTCGACCGACGGTCCGCTACGGAGCACACTTGGTTCATCGCCTGAACAGAACCTCTCGTAGAGCTGCTTAACACTCACAGGAAAGCCCTCGGGAAACATTGATTGCAGCGATTTATCTGCTATGTCGGGGTCAAGACAGACGGTGACACCACGGTAGTGTCCAAACGGAAACCGAAAGAGACTTTCATGTCTTGCGTGATCGTCAATGCCAAGATCACCTACGTCAAGGTACAGGCATGAGTCAGTCCCGGACTCCCACTCAATTCTTCCTTCTCGACAATAGTTCAGGCAGAGCATGCGTGATCCTGGGGTAAGTTTAAAGCCCGACTCAAGGTTCCATACGCTTGTGAAGTCATTGAACATGAGGGTAATTCCAGGCATGACGTCGTGCATTGTCATGATGCCCTGTCCGTCAGTACCTTCCGCCCTCCATACAGAATGATCTGTATCGTACGTCACGCGACGGACGTTGCCACCCATGTCAGCATAGTTAGCAATGTCCATCGTGTCTCCAATCCTCTTCGTTTCTCTGAAGAGTGTTCTCAAAAAATGACAGTACCTTTGACCAGCCCGCATCGTCGAGCGCGCCTTGGTCTACAAACGATCCGTCTTCCATGCGGGCAAAGTCGGTGCAACATGCTCTGATGAACTCAGGATCATGTGTTACAACCACAACAGCTCGTCCTTCCGATGCTGCTGCGGTAACGCTTGCAGCAACCTGTTTCATATGGGCAAGGTCAAGTCCACTGGTAGGTTCGTCAAGCACGAGTAAGTCACGACCTGATGCAAGTGCCGTAGCGAGGGCAACGCGTTGCATTTGGCCTCCTGAAAGCGACAGCGGATGGCGTTGTGCCAATTCAGTTAAGTCCAACGATGCAAGTATAGTACGGGTAAGGTGCTCGTCAGCACGTCTCGTGGAGGCAAGTACCTCATCAAATACGCTCTCTTGGAAGAGCTGATGACTTACGTCCTGCATAACCAAGTAGCCGTTCTTTGGTCTGCTTGAGAATGGACCAGGACCTTCTCCAACGTCTATGGTCCCTTTGCAACCGCTCACAAGACCGCAGATGCAGCGTGCGAAGGTAGACTTTCCAGCACCATTGCTTCCGATGATGGCAGTGACACCTCCTCGCCTGAAGGCGATGCGAGAAACGTTGATGCCGCGGCTCGACTGCAGGTAGTGGTAGTCCATATCCCGTATTTCTACAAACTCGTTTTTCTCGCTCCGTGCGCAGCACTGTTCAGCTGCAATAGCTGCAAAAGTTGGTGCACGCAGACCAAGCGCCCGCGCCTCGACAGCACTGGATGCATAGAATTGCTTGGAGTCAATCTCGCGTTCCACGCTGCCTGAGCGCATCACAATAATGCGATCGGCGATGCCCTCCAACCAATGGAGTCGATGCTCGGAGATGAGTACAGCGCGGCCCTCAGCTTTCCATTTTGCAACAATCTTTCGGAGAAGCCCTATGGAAGCGAAGTCAAGGTTGGAGGATGGTTCGTCAAGGACGAGAACATCCGGGTCAAGCATAGTGGCCGAGCCACAGGCAACACGTTGTTTTTCTCCACCAGAAAGTGAGAGGCAGCTGCGGTCGATAAGATCTGAGAGCTCAAGCGCGTTGGTGACGTCCTTTAAGCGTGTGCGTATCTTGTCGGGTGTTATTCCTTGGTTCTCACATGCAAATGCAAGTTCACCGGTTGTATCCAAACAGAAAAATTGGGTCTTAGGATTCTGGAAGACTGATCCGACCTTTGGCGCCAGTTCCCAAAGCTCGTGGTTGGAAGGTGTAAGACCACAGACCTCAATCTTCCCCGAGAGTTTCCCCTCATAATAATGGGGGATGAGGCCATTGACGAGCCTTGTGAGGGTTGTCTTTCCAGATCCTGAGGCACCCGTCAGACAGACTACTTCACCAGGGGCTACGTTAAGGTTGACCTCGGAGAGGCTGTTTTTCTCGCTTGCCTGATAGCAGTAGCATGCATTTTTTATCTCGATCATTTCAATCCTAGTAGTAGAGCAATGGCGTGATCACCGCGCAGATAGTGGCTATGGCGAGAAAGGCGATTACTATCCAGTCTCGTACACGCATGCGCGCTTCGTTTATGTTTGTGCGAGCTGTTGGTCCACCGAGCCCTCGCACGAGCGCCGAAGCAGAGAGGTCTTCACCGCCTCGCACCGCCGAGACAAGCAGCGGTACCAGGCAATTCTCGATAGCGGAGATAGGGTTTCTGAACGTCTTGCTGCTGCGCATGCGTATAGCAGCAGCTATCTGTCGGTAGTCGTCGGCTATCGCTGGGAAGTATCGAAGCATTACGACAAAGGGAATCTCTACTGCTTGAGGCATGTGCATACGGTCGCATGCTGCCATGAACTCACTTACTGACGTGGTTGTGACTAGCCAGGTTCCCATGGCAATGCCAGGGGCGAACTGCCTTACGATTCCTGAAATGCCCAGCGTGGCAAAGAGAGCAACTCCAGTGAGGCATGATTCCGCGATTGCTGCCACAGCGCTTGCAGCCCCGTATAACGTGAGGTAGGTGATTGCTGAGCGGAAATGGTGAGAAAGGGCTAGCATGATGAAAGGTGTTGCAATAAGCAGCGGCTTAACCACAAGGAGAGGCCCCACGTTATAAGACCCAAGCATAATTGTTGAGACGACGAGTGTGGCAAGCACTTTAGTGCGGGGATCAAGCACGAGCCCTCGGTTATTGGCAGTTGAGAGGAACAGCCCCTTTTTCATTATGCGATGCCGGCTCGCTCAAAGTGCTTGTGGAGGAGTTTCTTGCCGATGACAGCTCCGATACACCCCGCGATACATGCAGCAAGAGCAAGAGGTAGAAGGCTCCAGTCAGGAATGTAGCTGGAGAGCGCGTCGGCATATTCCTGTCCGTAGCCAGAGGCGATACCTGCGAAGTAGCTCGCGCGATTCATGACGATGGGAATATAGTTGCCTATCAACCATACGCTCAGGACTCCGTGTGAAATTATGGCGCGTCCTGCGCTGTTATAGTTACCGCTTCTGAGGACAAGGTCGGCGAGAAGACCACATACTGGTCCTGTAATAAAGGCAAATACGCCCATGCCACCGAGACCCATAAGGAGTCCGAGGATGGTTCCCATGATAAAGACCATTCCGAAATGCCTTACTTTTGTGATATAGAGCATGTACGGAATGCCTCCGATAAGCGGGCAGATGACGGAGAGCAATGGAATGAATATAGGAACGTATCCCAGCATTGCCACAGCCATGATGATTATGAAGTAGAGAGCGGTGAAGATACCGATGTTTATAAGGTCCTTCGGTTGCAGCCCTTTTTTCTTGACTGAGGGTGTTTCAGGCATAATGCGTCTCCTTTCGGTTAGCTCTATCTAACTTATAAAGGATAGACACAGAGAAACTCAGTCAATAGCCCATTTGTATCATTATGTCCCGTTTGAATCACGTAGCTACTATTCGCTTTCTGATAAGCATTTGCCAACTGCCTTTTTAATACCATACAAGTTCGCCTATATAACTCGCTAAAATAGAGTGGGTTGATTAAAACTAATCGTTTCTGTGACACTCCCAGAAGCACACGATTGGAGTTTATATATG
>JABZGZ010000070.1 GCA_015259105.1 Atopobium sp.
TGACTTAGGTGTGTTTTGAACTGCTTCCTATTTCTCGTGTCCAAGAAATGGGAGGCAGTTCAGTTTGACGTGGGGGCTTTTTTCTGTCTTACGGCAGCTTAACCGCAAGTTAACCGTGGGTTAACCCCAGGTTAACCGCTGGTTGGCCGCTGGTTGGCCGCAGCCCAATCGCAGCCCGATACCGTTCAAGAAAATTATCTCAAAAAGTGGACAAAAGTCCTTATTTTTATTTTAGGGAGCAGGTACAATTACTCAAACTTAAGCCAAAACTGTCCTGTAATGAGGACTTACGAAGCAAGAACAGCGAGGTCTCGTGTGAACGTTTTAACCTACCTTGACAGTCTTGACTCCGACGTTCGCAAGAAGATTATCAAATGGGCTTCTCGCGTTCCCGCTAATCGTCTTTCTCATTGTAGGCAGATTCGTCTTAATTCCGGACAGACCCTTGTCCACATGCTGGACCGCGTTGATAACGTGTACATTCTGTGCCGCGGTACCGTGCGCACTACGTCGCATAATTCCGCAGGTAGCACGTATGTTATTGACGAGTATCGTGCGCCTGTTGCTTTTGGTGAGATGGAAGTTATTAGCGAGAGCCCGTTTTACCTGGGATCGCTCACCGCAACTTCCGGCTGCGAGTTTATTTCGGTTCCACGCGAGGACTACCTGCAGTGGATTCGTTCGGACCCTGAGGCACTTCTCACCCGCTCACGCTGGATTATCAAGAATCTGACGCGTCAGTCTGGTTACGAGCGCAGCCTGCTGACCTGGAGCGGAACCAAGCGCCTGATGTACATGCTTAGCGAGCTGACGCGCGATCAGATTCACCGCGGCGTTGTTGAGTGGCCGTTTACGGTGCGTCTGACCAGGCAAGAGCTAGCAGACAAGATTGGTACCAGCACAAAAACTGTTGCCCGCGGCATCGACGAGCTTAAGGAGAGGGGCATGGTTTCTGTTCAGCACGGCAAGATTGTCATTACCGAAAGGCAGTTCCAGCGCCTCGACGACGCAATGAAACACGAGGGAGAATCCCACCTTCTGGACTAACCTCTGTACCTGGCACAACGCTTGGGCAAGACCGTTCTTCTCGCGCCACGCCGTACCTGGAACGACCGACGTACCCGTCGCAATCACAAACCTGTTTTTGCAGGATAAACGTAAGGAGCACTAATGAGCGAGTTCATGGACATCATCACTTCAGACAACCTCTCGTACAAGCAGAAGGTTCTGCACCTGGCTCAGGTTGCCGAGAACTCCGAGCACCCTATCAAGACCACCGCTGAGTTTGACCGTCTTTTTGCAGCTCATGCTCTTGACGACATGTGTGAGGGCAACGCTCCTTATCGTCCTCGCTACATCTGCCCTGACTACCAGGTGTTTGCTCAGAACGGTTCCGAGTTTTTGCGCTTTGACAAGCCAGAGACCCTTGATGACCTGCTCTGGGGCCTTGCCGCTCTCTATGACAACGTTCCTTCCGTAACCAGCCGCCCTGTATACGTTGGCCAGCTGGACAAGATTATTGACCCATTCCTGGAGGGCATGACTGACGCTGAGATTAAGCCTCGTCTGCGCCGCTTCCTGAACCACATCGACCGCACCGTTGCTAGCGGTTACTGCCACGCAAACATTGGTCCAGAGGACACTCGCGCAGGTAGACTGCTGCTTGAAGTTGACCGCGAGCTCATGAACGCCGTTCCAAATTTCACCCTCAAGTACGATCCAGAGGTCACGTCCGACGAGTTCATGCGCCTGGCAGTCAAGACCACCATGGTCTGCTCCAACCCTGCTTTTGCTAACCACCGCATCCACAAAGAGACCTACCCTGGCGAGTACACCGTTGTAAGCTGCTACAACGTCCTTCCTATGGGCGGCGGCGCTTACACTTTGAGCCGCGTACTTCTCCCTGGCCTTGCAAAGCTTGCAACCAACGTTGACGACTTCATGAACAACCTGCTGCCAACCGCAACTGGCGAGGTTCTGAACTTCATGAACGAGCGCGTCCGCTTTATTGTTGAGGATTCCAACTTCTTTGAGACCAGCTTCCTGGCTCAGGAAGGCCTCATTTCTCGCGAGCGCTTCTGCGGTATGTTTGGAGTTGCCGGCATGAGCGAGTGCGTCGCTGAGCTGCTGCATCTTGACAGCAGCCGTACCTACGGCAAGGACGACGAGGCCAACGAGCTGGCTGATCAGATCATGGTCAAGATTGCTGACCAGGTCAACAGCTTTGACGCCGTCTACTCCGAGGTCTTTGGCGGCCGTTTTACCCTGCACGCACAGGCTGGCTTCTCCGACCAGCAGGGCGTTACCCCTGGTGTTCGCATCAAGGTTGGCGACGAGCCTGCAAATCTCTACGACCACATTCGCCACAGCGCTCGCATGCACCGCTTCTTCAACAGCGGCGTCTCCGACATCTTCCCAGCTGAGCCAACTGCTGAGCGCAACCCAGACGCTGTTGTTGACGTGGTCAAAGCCGCATTCTCCATCGACGACAAGTACCTCTCGTTCTACAGCTCCGAGGGTGACCTGGTCCGCATCACCGGCTTCCTGGCTAAACGCTCCGAGATGAAGAAGTTCCAGTCCGGCGACGTTGTTCTTCAGGACACCGCTCACGACGGCCTGGGCAACTTCACCGCCAACCACCTTGGCGAGCGCAAGGTTCGCATGAGCGACTAGCGAGAAGAGCTACGCAATCGTGACCTCCACTGCAACAGAAACGACTTTGGGAGCAACACGCGGCGAAGCGGCGCGTCCCGCAACCGCAAGCGTCCCAGCAACCAATTCAGGAGCAGCACATCCAACTGGGTGTGTTGCTCCTGTCAACAAGATTATTCCCTTCTCGCTGGTAGATGGCCCAGGAAGCCGAACCGCTATCTTCCTCCAAGGCTGCAACATTCGCTGCGCCTACTGCCACAACCCTGAGACCCAGGTAGAGTGCATCTCCTGCCAGGCATGCGTCAAACCATGCCCAGCTCACGCCCTGTCCGTGACTGACGGCAAGGTTGTGTGGGACAACTCCATTTGCATCAACTGCGACAACTGCATCAAGGTGTGCCAGCACAAGTCCACTCCGAAGATTGAGCTGCTCAGCGCCCGAGAAGTGGCCGATCGCTGCATTTCCAACATGCCGTTCATCCGCGGAATCACCACGTCAGGCGGCGAATGCATGCTCCGCCCCGACTTCCTCTACGAGCTCTTCACCTACTGCAACGCCGCTGGTCTGAGCTGCCTCATCGACTCAAACGGCACCATCGACTTCACTGAGTACCGCGACCTACTGGCCCTCTCGAGCGGCGTCATGCTTGACGTTAAAGCTTGGGATGATCAGTGGTTTGAGCACCTGACCGGCGAAAATGGCGTCACGGTCCGCAAAAATCTTGCATTTTTGGCCGAGCAAAACAAGCTGGAAGAGGTCCGCGTCATCGTGACCGAAGGCTGGAACGACGCCGAAGCCGCAGTTGACGGCATTGCCTCAACCCTTGGCGAGAAGGTCGGTCAAACGCATTCGTCTCATGAAGTTCAGGCGTTTTGGCGGGCGCGGACCGATGGAGAACTCCCCTTCTCCAAGCGACGAACGCATGCAGGCAATTGAGTCGCAGGCCCGCAACCTGGGCTTTGGCGAGGTTGTCGTCAGCTAGTTGCCGCGGCGGCGGCACGGTGCGACTTGCCGCTCCGACGGGTTTCTCGCCACCCCACTATTCCACAACAAAGAACGACCCCGCAGCACATGCTACGAGGTCGTTTTCATTTACTTATCAGTGAAGTGTCGGTACGGCAAGCTCCTGATCAGCGATCTACTCGGTGACGATAGCGATTCCGCTGGAGCAGCCCAGGCGATCTGCACCAGCCGCAACCATTGCCTCAGCGTCAGCCTTATTGTGGATGCCGCCAGCAGCCTTGACCTTGCAAGTGTCGCCGACAGTCTGCTTCATCAGGGCAACGTCGTGAACAGTTGCGCCACCGGTGCTGAAGCCAGTGCTTGTCTTGACGAACGCAGCCCCAGCAGCCATGCAATCCTTGCAAGCACGAACGATCTGCTCGTCATCAAGCAGGCAACACTCCAGGATTACCTTAACGGGCACGGTACCCGCGGCCTCAACGACAGCCTTGATGTCAGCGATAACGTAGTCGTCATCGCCAGCGACCAGGTGGCCACCGTTGATGACCATGTCAATCTCGGTGGTGCCGTCGGCAACGCTCTGCTTGGCCTCAGCGACCTTAGCTGCAGTTGAAGCGGCTCCCAGAGGGAAACCAATGCAGGAAGTGATACCAACTCCGGAGCCCTCGAGCTCGGCGTGAGCCAGGGAAACCCAGCAAGAATTGATAGCGACGGTTGCAAACTTGTACTGCTTTGCCTCGGCGCAAAGTTTCTTGATGTCCTCAGCTGTTGCGTTTTGCTTCAAATTTGTATGGTCGATAAGGCCGTTGACTTCCACGATTTTCTCCTTCTGGCTGTGCGTTATGAGTGATTTGTGCCTCTCTATTGTACGGCAAGCACACCGTAAAGGACGCGGCTACCTGGTTTTGCTATCCAGCTGAACAGACTGGCTTAGCTGTCTGGCATAACTACCTGGCTTAACTACCTGGCTTTGAATAGCCGCATCCACAACGCTCGTTGACGATCTTCAAGATCAGAAATAGTTGTGTCACGTGCGACTATTCCTGTAGACTCTCGAATCTGACGAACCAAACCTTGAACACTTGAGAAACTTTTTAACATCTCTCCAGAAACCGAAAAATGTGGACATTGCACGCCCGTTACCAGCTCGTTTTCTCGATCCAAATCTCGCATGACTCTTTGGCCGCCAGCGTGCGTTACCGCTGGATCATAATCTAGCAGCACCGTCGCTTGCTTCTTTCTTTTGTCCTTGAGCTGAATGGTTAGGTCAGGAATTCGAGTGATTTTCTCGCCATATCGATTTTCCAGCTCGATTGGCCTATTGAGCTCGACAGTACCCAAGTTAAAGCCACCAAGGTTATACGGGAGGCATAAGAGAAGGGCAAGCGAAGCTTCTCGGGGCGACCGAGCTTTCTCTACGATGTGCTGAAGCGCTCGTTTAGCTGGGATGATGCCGCGCTTTCTTCCTTGCGTCGAAAGAAACTTTGCAATTGCAGCACGATTTGTCAGAGGGCCATTTTGGCGTTGCGAAACTCCACCGCGACCATCCTGATTCAAAAAATAATCGGAACACAGGGCACTACCTGCAAGGATTGTTCCAATAAAATCAAGCTTTGAAGCAATCTGCAAATAAGTGAATTCTGGAGAGGTAACAAATCCTTTTAAATCGGCACCTATGGGCAGGAGCGACGATGGCGGAACCTTTGAATTACAGATATGAAGCGTAACGTGCTCTTTTACAAATGTGGATTTCACGTCATTAATAAGCAGGTCAACCTTGCTTTTAGACTCCTGGTGAAGACGCACGCCTTGTATCTCTGGTAGGTGTCCATAGTAGACGGCAAGCTCTCGTTCAGTCGATACTCCTGGAGCTGATTCGGGAACAAGAGGCGCTCTGACCATAGCATTTGTCGCTGACAGCGAATCAAATGGCCCAGAAGAACTCATCAATAAATTAAACGCTGAAAAGTACGAAAGACAGTAATCCATAGCACTCCTTCGCGAAAAAAGTATGAATTCCATACCCGGAAATGGCGCAAGTAATCTGACCGATTTGAAATCACACAGGAAATCTGTGCAAGATTTGTTGTTCTAGCATCCTCTCGGAGGCTTGCCGTGCAATTTCACTGGTCGACTTTCAAAATTCTGCATAATTACACTATTAAATTCATTTCTATGAAT
>JABZGZ010000071.1 GCA_015259105.1 Atopobium sp.
CTGCTAACGATGCATTTAACTCTGCCATGCTCACCCCCGCGCTAATCTATGAAATCTACGCATTTTATAGATTTGTTATCCATCAATGCTCGTAGTTGATAGTAACTAAGATAAACCATTACAAGGTAAAACACGGTAACAAACACTCAATATGACTTTCACCGATAAAAAACGACCGTACGCGTTATTTTTTGTTTTTACCGATTTTTGTTAATTATAGTGAATAAAAATTGCAACTAAAAGAAATGGCAGCTTATCCAAATAAACTGCCATTTGATACATAAACTTTTTATATAACCGTGAAGCGACTTAAGAAAGCTGGCTCCTACAAGTCCTCTTCCTACAGTGATTCTTCAGGTTACTTGCAACTACATCTTGCGTGGTACAGCCGTCTCAGCTGAAGGAGCATGTGCAGCAATTACGTCAAGAGCCACTGCCTCTTGGTCCTTCTCGCCAGAAGCAACTGCCCTACCGTATGCGTCGGTATCAAGAATTGCCTGGCGGAAGCGATCAGTTGTAAATCCATAAGGAGCACGACCCCACTCGTTGGTCTTCTGAGCTCGCTCAACAATGATGTCCAAATCAGCGTCAACTGATTCTGGAGTAATGTCCAGATCGGCCAAGGTGGTTGGGAGACCAAGCTTTCTATTAAGCGCCACCTGATCCTCAAGTGCCTTAAGGTTGCCGTCAAAGGCATAAAGGACGCAGGTACCAAAGGAAACAACCTCACCATGAAGGTGCTTCTCGCCACGCTCGCCCAGAGCAGTAAAGGCATTGTAGAAGGCATGAGCGGTTGAGGAATTGAAGTAATACGCGCCGCGCTCAGCACCAATGTTGGTGGTCATGTTAGACACAACACCAGCGGTAATGATGATGTTAAGAACAACGTTTTCAAATGCTTCAGAAACAATACCAGCGCGCTTATCTGCCAGTGCCTGCTCCGCATTGTCAAACAGAGGCTCAATGCAGGCACCTGCGGCAAGAGCTCGTCCCATAAGAGGGCTGTGGAGCAGCTCAACTTCTCTGGAAGAAAGTTCAACCTCGGGGCCCTTAGAGAAGGCATCGCCAATTCCTGCCCAGAAGTACTCATCAGGGCTCTCTGCAATAATCTGCGTATCAATAAAGGTATGAACAGGAAGCTCAGCAGGAATGAAGTACGTATCTGCAGAACCGTCTTCTTTATAGAAAACAGCAATTCTTGTTACAGGAGCGCAGTTAGAAGCAAGTGTTGGGAAGGTAAAGCATGGCTTGTCCAGGATGGTTGCAATCTCTTTACCCTCATCAATTGCACGACCACCACCAACAAGGAAGAGCATATCAGCAGCAATAACCTCAGGCATTGCTGCAATTCTCTTGGCATTTGCGTGCGTAGAGTTGGTGCCGTAAGAAATCCAAGAAGAGATAGAAACCTCAGAACCCGCAAGTGCAGCCTCAAGCTTTGGACGTGCCTTCTCCATTGCAGTTGGTCCACCAATGACTACTGCATTTTTGCCAAAGCGCTTAACAATGTGCAGTACTGACTTATAAGCATCAACACCAATGGTGTATGAAGGCAGATACTCCGTAAATGTTCCGCGAGATTCCATCTTTTCCATAGCGTCCTCCAAAACCTATATCAGAAAAGCGAGAATATAACTTTAACTGAATTAGTTATGTTTTTGCAGCATAAATCCTTGAACTAGCGTTTCCTCTGCCTCTTTATAGGCTGACGAGAAAAACTCTGTATCAAGCATTTGATACTGCGGAGAGCTCACACTATTCTGGCGATTCTCCTCCGCAATGCGCTGTATAACCTGAAGTGTTTGCTCAACATCTGAATGCGTAAACCCATACTGTGGATGAGCCGCGGCAACTGCAAAGAGCTCATCAGATGCTTCTGGCAGACGACTCATATCAAGCGAGCGCCCGTAAATATCAAAATCTGCTTGCTTACGAATACGTGCATCTTCTCCTGTTGGAATATGATGAGCACGCAAAAATGCACGTGTATGAGTGTTATACACATGGTCGCAAACAAGGTGGCACCAAATGCCCACGATAAGCTCTCTGAGCTGGCGCTGATCTACTAAACCGCACTGCTCAGCTGAGCAATAATTCACATTTGGCTGGATGAAGTCAGTCTGTAGCAGATATTCGGCTGGGTTAAGACCATCCATAAAATTACGCTGATAGCGCTTATAACTTGGAATAGGCAAACTTCCTGGGTATGACTGATGGCTTCGACCGTATCTCACCTTGTGAGAATAGTCTGGAACCATAAAGCCAATGTGCACATCAGGAGCAACGTTTCCAAGCAGAAATGCATCAGGGTAGTGAATATCTACACCCAAGCAACCGGCTCCTTTCTCAAGGAGCCGGTCAGCATGAGCAATATGTACGTTCCAACTTGGCACTACAATTACCTGCTTATCCGCGAATTTCTCCGCCGGTAGAACGAAGAACCTTCTCCACAAGCTTTGTGTGGGTCTTCTCGACCTCTTCTGAAGTAAGCGTTCTATCGTCCGCACGATATGTGAGCGAGAAGGCCATAGACTTCTTGCCTTCACCAACACGCAGGGCATCGCGGTACACGTCAAAGAGTCTGATGTCGCAGAGGAGCTTGCCACCAGCAGACTTCAAACGCTGAACCAACTGCTCAGCAGTAACGCTCTCGTCAACAACAATTGCCAGGTCAATGGAGATGCCTGGGTAGGTTGGAGGCTCAACAATAGGAAGGTCTTTCTGAGAAAGACGCAAGAGCGACGCAACAGAAATCTCAAAGGCAATGACTGGAACCTCAATGTCAAAGTTCTGGAGCGACAAAGGATGAATGTTTCCAACCCAACCGATTGTCTCGCTACCTGCAAGAATCTCAGCAGCGCGACCAGGCTGCAGCCAACCGTATTGCTCTGGCTCAGCTACACGGAAACGAACCTTAGGGATGCGAAGTGCCTCAAGCAGACCCTCAACAATACCCTTGGCGTCAAAGAAATCGTAGGCTGGATACTTGGCGTTCCATGCATCATCTGCTGGACGTCCAACTAACACGCCACAGACATAGCTTGGCTCATCTGGCTGGCTCTTATCCTTATGTCCAAAAAGCACGCGGCCCAGCTCATACATGGCAATATTAGAGACACCGTGAGCAAGGTTGTATGCAATAGAGCGCAGAAGGCCTGGAACAATGGAGCGACGCATCTCAGACTGGTCAGCAACAAGTGGGCTCATAACCTTTACCGGAACGCCTCTTCCCTCTTCGCTCATACCAAGCTTAGAGAGGTCATCTGGACTTGCAAACAAATATGACTTTGTCTCGTTGAGGCCAAGGGAGCGCAGCGTACGGCCAATCTTTCTAATCTGACGCTGATCTGAAGTCAAACCGCCTGCATGGTTTCTAGCAGCAGGAAGCGTAGCCTCAATATCACCTTCACCCCACAGGCGAACAATCTCCTCAATAAGGTCAACCTCACGCGTAAGGTCTGGGCGGTTTGTAGGAGCAATAACGCTCAGCTCTCCGTTGTCTGCTGGAGCAACCTTGCAGCCAAGGCGCGTAAGGCGAGAAACCATAAACTCTTCTGGAATTTGAGCACCTGCAAGGGCGCAGACGCGCTCTGGGCGAAGCGTAATAGTTACTGCTTCTTTTACCTTTGGATATACATCAACAATACCAGGGCAAACCTCAGCACCACAGCATTCCTCAAAGAGTGCGGCTGCAATATCTGCAACAGACGCGCAACTGTTTGGATCCACAATACGCTCGTAACGAATAGAAGCCTCGCTCATCAAATCAAGGTTTCTGCTGGTACGGCTAATGTGGCCATTATCAAAGACAGCGGATTCCAAAAGGACATCAACGGTATTCTCGGTAATCTCAGAGTCAAGACCACCCATAACACCAGCAAGTGCAATAGGAGTCTTACCGTTATCTGTGATGACCGTCATATCGGACGTGAGCTCGCGGTCTTCTCCGTCAAGCGTTACAATGTGCTCACCATCTTCTGCAGCACGAACCACAATGTGGTACTTGCCATCTTCCTTGGTAAGTTTTCCGAGGTCAAAAGCATGCAGAGGCTGGCCGGTCAGGTACATCACGTAGTTAGTAACATCAACAACGTTGTTGATTGAGCGGCCACCACAAGCCGTAACGCGACGAGCAAGCCACTCAGGGCTTGGGCCAATCTTGACGTTACGAACCACGCGAGCGGTGTACCTTGAGCAGAGCTCAGGATCAGCAATAGCAACATCAACCTGCTCAGATGCATCTGCACCAGACTCAGACGTGACACGTGGAAGCTCAATGTGGGTGTCAGTATCATAGATTGCAGAAACCTCAACAGCCATACCAGTCATAGAAAGGCAGTCGGGGCGGTTAGGGGTAATCTCGCAATCAAGAACTACATCAGACATGCCCAGGTAATCCGTAAGAGGTACACCAATTGGAGCGTCCTCGGGAAGAATCATAATGCCGCTCTGGTCATCGCCAAGACCAAGCTCGCGAGAAGAGCAGTTCATGCCGCAAGACTCAACGCCACGCAGCTTGGACTTTTTAATCTTAAAGTCTCCAGGAAGTACCGCACCGATCATTGCGGTAACAATGTGGTCTCCCTGATTAAAGTTCTGAGCACCGCAAACAATCTGTAGAGGAACAGGATTTCCGTCCTTATCTACATTGTTATTGCCCACGTCAACCAGGGTAACATACATGTGATCAGAATCAGGATGAGGCTCTTTGCTTACAACCTGAGCAGTAACAACATGGTCAAGATTTGCGCCGACACGCTCTATAGCCTCAACCTCAGTACCAGTGCGCACAAACTCGCGCTCAAGGTCTTTTGGGTCCTGAGGAAGATCAACGAGCGTCTTCAGCCATTCATAAGATACACGCATGTGATTGCCTTTCTAATAAGACGCCGATGATTAGAACTGACGCAGAACTCTCTGGTCACCAGAGATGAGCATGCGCAGGTCAGGAAGGTCATAACGAAGCGCTGCAACACGCTCAACACCAATGCCAAAGGCAAAGCCGGTGTACTTCTCGGAATCAATACCGCAGTACTTGAAGACGTTAGGATCAACCATGCCACAGCCAAGAATCTCAAGCCAACCGGTATTCTTGCAGAAGCGGCAGCCCTCGCCGTGGCAGACGCCACAAGAAACATCTACCTCGCAGCTTGGCTCGGTGAATGGGAAGAAGTGAGGACGATAACGGGTAGCGCGGTCCTTACCAAAAATCTCACGAGTAAAGTGATCAAGGGTACCCTTGAGGTCACCAAAGGTGATTCCCTCATCAACAACAAGGCCTTCCATCTGCGTAAACTGTGGCAGGTGGTTAGCATCTGCAGTGTCAGGACGGAATACCGTACCAGGACAAATCATGTAGATAGGAGGCTCTTTTGTCTCCATGGTATGCACCTGAACGCCAGAGGTCTGCGTACGAAGAAGAACGTCAGACTCACCCAGTACGTGCGATTCCTTTCCTTCTGGTGCATTGTCTACTACGTAGAACGTATCCTTACCAGAACGGCTTGGGTGATCTTCAGG
>JABZGZ010000072.1 GCA_015259105.1 Atopobium sp.
GTACTGGGCTCTGCGTATCGTGCGCTTAAAACATATCTTTATGAAGCTCGCTCGCTTTTGCTTAAGCACGGTCAGGTGTCTGAGGTGTTTGTAAATGCTCGGGGTGGACGCATTTCTCGCCAGTCGGTACATAAACTGGTGGCAAATTACGGCAGGGTAGTGGGGATTGAAGGTTTGCATCCTCACACACTGCGCCACAGGTTTGCCACACACCTTCTAGAGGGTGGCGCTGATCTTCGCTCGGTGCAGGAGCTTTTGGGACACGTTGATATTTCAACCACGCAGCTCTATACGCACGTAGATAGGTCGCACATTAGAGACGTGTACCTTGAGGCTCACCCAAGAGCCCACGTTCACGCGGACAAATAAACGCGCTTAACGCAAGTGTTGGACAAGTGTGGGACAAGCGTGGGACAGGTGTGGGGCAAAGTGGTGACTGCGTAAAAGCAAGGTGGGGGTTTTGTTTGAGTAACGTGTGATTTTCGCCACGAGTTCACCACAATTTCCTCAAAAATTTTCACTTCATAAAAAAATTAATAAATTGAGTCCAAGACTAAGAAAATCCGTTCTTTTGTAGTTCGGATTTTTTTTAACACTACATATTGTGGTCAAAATGTCATATCTCACATCTACGTTAAACCCCAGCTAGACCATAAGAAAAATACTTGGTGTTGGAAAGTGTTTTCTAGTGTGTGTAAGTGTCGGAATGAGTTATATTTATTTCACGTTCAATCGACGGACTATGCCCAAGCATTGCCGCGCACACACAACACAAACACAGCCCGCGCGGCAAGGGGCGCCAACGTGAAAGGGGGAGACATGCTTACTGGTCAGTATCAGCGCTCGCTGGACTCCAAGATTCGCGTGACTCTTCCTGCACCTCAGCGCAAGCAGCTTGGCGATGTTGTCATCTTGCTCCGTCGACAGGACGCGCTTTACGGCTACTCACCTGAGGCGTATGAGGCTTGGATTGCAAGTCTGAACCTCAACCCAAGGAACCGCGACGACGTCACAGCACTTCGCATGCTGAACGCAGCAGCAACAACCGTCGACATTGACTCGGCCGGCCGCGTTGCTCTGGGAAAGATTGACGAGTCCGATCCACAGGCTAGGGAGAAGCTCCAGCTTGACCGCGACGTCACTATTGTCGGTAACGGCGACCACTTTGAGATTTGGAACACTAACAAGTGGAACAGCCTCTTCTCGGCAGATGACCGCGTTGCAACGCTCGAGGACCTCATCTTTGGCGCCTAGTGAGGCGAGAAGATCGTGAAGGTAGAAGACGGTAACTTGAAAGTCGAATATCGGCACCAACCAGTAATGCTTGCAGAAGTGCTGCGCGAGCTGGACCCCAAGCCAGGTGAAGTTGTTTGCGACTGCACCTTGGGAGGAGCGGGCCACACCGTAGAGATGGCAAAGCTGATTGCTCCAGACGGTCTTTCCATTGGAATTGACCAGGACGCAATGGCTCATCAAGCAGCAGCTGCTCGCCTGAAGCAAGAAGTACCAAACGCGGAGTTTTTGCCGCTTAAGGGAAACTTTGGCGACCTCGATGAACTTCTCGTCTCTGCAGAAGTCCCCGGAGTTGACTGTTTCCTCTTTGACATTGGTGTTTCTTCTCCTCAGCTTGATATCCCAGAGCGAGGCTTTTCGTACCACGAAGATGCCCCGTTGGATATGCGAATGGACCCGGGCAAACAAACTCCAACTGCACAAGAGGTCATCAACACCTACAACGAAGCCGACCTCGCCCGAATCCTTCGAATTTACGGAGACGAGAAATTTGCCTCACGCATTGCACGACGCATTGTGCAAACGCGAGAAAAGCGTCCCATCCAAACGACGCTTGAGCTTGTTGAGGTAATCAAGGCAGCAATTCCCGCAGCAGCGCGTCGTCACGGCGGACATCCCGCCAGAAAGACGTTCCAAGCACTTCGTATTGAAGTAAACCACGAGCTTGAGGTTTTGGAGCGCGGACTACGCTGTGCAATTGCCTGGGCTAATCCAGGAGGCAGGATTTGCGTTATCTCGTACCACTCGCTTGAAGATCGCATTGTCAAGCACGTGTTCTCCGAGCTCAGTCAAGGTTGTATCTGCCCGCCAGACCTTCCGGTTTGTATGTGCGGTCAAGTGCCGATAGTTGACGTGATTACGCGCAAACCTCTTGTGGCCACTCCAGAAGAGATAGAGCGCAACCCAAGGGCGAGAAGCGCCCTGATGAGGGTAGCGGTTAAACGCGACCCAGAGAAATGAAGTACCCCATAGCACTTGTTGCTTGTTGTTAAGAAGTTTTTGAAGGGATTGAAGTTTAATGGCACGTTACGGATCAGAAGCTGTAGCACGCACAACTCAGTTTGAGCATGAGTACGCTCCTGAACAGAGCACTCGCACATCTTTTGAGGTTGTCCCTGGTGGCGGCCTTGATGCCGATGCTCGTCGTGGCGTAAGCAGTCAGTTCATCCAACGTGTCAAGCTTATTGCTGTTGCTGCAGCACTCTTCCTGACACTTGGTGTTGTCCGTATTGGTATCTCTACCGCTACGGTTTCTACTCTTCAGGCTAATAACGTCATCAGAAATGAAATGCGCGCAACAACCGCAACTAACGATTCCCTGCGCGTTTCTCGCTCTCTGCTTGCAAGCACTACACGCATTGAGCGTATTGCTACTCAGAATTACGGCATGACTCTTGAGACAAATCGCCCTGTTGTAGATGTAAACAACAACGCTTAGGCGTAAAATATACGTTGTGAGTACGCAGAATCGACATACTCGCGCATCGCGCAGAAAAACTCCTGAGGCCTCGTACGACGAGGCCTCTCGTGTGCATTTTCGTGGTCATCGTGGTAGCAGCGGTGGCTCGGATGGCGTTGGCCCTGAAGGTAGACTCCGTCGCGTAGCAGCTGCTATGGCCATTATGGTGGCAATTGTTGTTCTTAGGCTTGCTTGGCTGCAAATCTTTACGGCAGCAGATCTTGCAAAGGGCGCCGAAAATAACCGCACCAACGACATTGTCTTGCACGCTCGTCGCGGCACCATTTACGACCGCAATGGCAATGTCTTAGCCATGAGCGTTGACTGCAAAGACATCTATGCCAATCCTTCAGAGATTAAAGACGCAAGCTCCGTAGCTCAGGTTTTTGCCTCGCTCTTAGGCGGAAGCCCTTCAGACTACCTTGGAGACCTGCAGCAAGACACCACCTTTGTCTATGTGCGTCGTCGTGTTGACACTGATACCGCTTCTAAGATTGAAAAAGCACTTGACGAGAAAAACCTCAAGGGCGTCTATTTTGTTAATAACACCAAGCGTGTCTATCCCTATGGCAACGTTGGTGTTCAGATTCTGGGCTTTGTAAACGCAGACAACGAGGGCGCTTCTGGCCTTGAGTATTACTACAACGATATCCTTGCAGGTACTAATGGCCACATGATTGTTGAGACCGGCGCTGGTGGTACGCCAATTGCTGGCGGTACCTCAAACATCACTGAGGCACAAAATGGACAGGACATTGTTCTTTCCATTGATATTGAGCTCCAGAAGAAGGCAGAAGAGCAGCTTACTGCCGCAGTCAAGGACTTTGAAGCCCAGCAGGGTGGCTCAATCATGGCCATGAATCCTCGTACCGGAGAGATTTATGCCGCAGCTTCGTACCCTCTGCCAGATTTTAAGAGCGATAACGGCGTTGACTACGAATCCCTCAACCTCAAGCTTGTCTCAAGTATCTATGAGCCAGGCTCCGTATTTAAGGTAATCACTACCTCAATTGGTATAGATGACAACCTCTTTGGTCCAAATTCAACCTTCAATATCCCAACCGAGCTCAAAGTTGGCGATAACAAGGTTACCGACGACGACTGGCGTACCAGCGCCATGGACATGAGCGTAAGAGAGATGCTCAGACGTTCCTCTAACGTTGGTATGGCCTTCCTTGAGACGCAGCTCATAGGTGATGAGCGCTTTGCAGCAGGAATTGATAAGTTTGGTATAGGACACGCCACAGGTATTGACTTCCCAGGTGAGGCCACAGGAATTGTCCGCTCTCTGGACGAATACGAGGGTCCAACTGGCGGAAACATGGCATTTGGTCAGGGTCTTGCAATTCCATTTATCCAGGTTATTCGCGCGTATACCGCTGTTGCCAATAAGGGAACTATGGTGACTCCGCACTTTATGGTTTCTAAGGGCGGCCAAGAGGTGACCTGGCCTACTAAAGACGTTATTTCTGCTTCCACAGCATCTGCCGAGCTTGACATGATGACCACCGTTGTCAAAGAAGGCACCGGTGTTCGCGCAGGTATCTATGGCTACACTGTTGCTGGTAAAACAGGTACCGGCCAGCAGGTTGTGGAAGAAACCGGCTCGTACGGCGAGAATTCCGGTTTTGTTGACTCTTTCTGCGGTATTGTAAATCCTTCAGAATCTGATCTGATGGTTTACGTTGGACTTAACGATACCCACCAGCTTGCATCGCAATCTGCTGCTGTGGTCTTCTCGCAATTTGCAAAAGACGCAGCTACACGCCTTAATATTCAACCAATCAATAACTAGGAGAGCTCATGGTTAAGCTTTCGGTTGAACAGATAGTCGCAGCTACTCACGCACGGCTGCTCCACCGCGGAACCCGCGAGGTTGCGGGCTCGGCCGTCATTGACTCCCGTGAGGTCCAGGAAGGCTCGCTCTTCGTGGCCTTTGCTGGCGAGAAGGTCAATGGAAACTCCTATCTCTTATCTGCTGCCCAGGCTGGCGCTGCTGTTGTAGTGGCATCTGAGCCTGTAGCAGACAATCTGCTCGACAACCTGGCCGCTACAGGAGTCAGCGTTCTTGAAGCCGCTGACGATGACTGTGAGGCGTTTCTGCTAGCTCTTGCCGCTGCTTGGCGAGAAGCCCATCCAAACTGGCTGGTTGTGGGTGTAACCGGATCGGTTGGTAAAACTACCACCAAAGAAATGCTACGCCGCGGCATCGGCGCAACCCGTCGCGTACATGCTACCGCCGGCAACCATAACAACCTCATTGGCCTGCCGCTCACGGTGCTTTCTACTCCAGAAGATACCGAGGTACTTGTGCTTGAGCTGGGCATGAATCACGCCGGCGAGATTACCAGGCTCACCTCGGTTGCTCGTCCAACGGTAGCCGTCATTACCAACGTTGGCACCAGCCATATCGGTCTTCTCGGCAGTAGAGAAAACATTGCGCGCGCCAAGGCAGAAATTGTCTCGGGCATGCGCGCATTTGACTCAATTGAACCTACGCTTATTCAGGCTTCGGCGGGGGACTACACCAAGTTCATTGCAGATGAGTTTGCTCGCCCTGCTTGCGTTGTTTGCAAGACAGTGGGCGCCACAGAAGCTGACGTCATGAGCGCACAGCAGGTCACTCTTGACGAGGAGGGCCTTCCAACTGCCACTATTGTTGCTGCATCCGGCTGGTCACGTACGGTAACCCTTGAGGTCCCTGGCCGCGTTGTTGTC
>JABZGZ010000073.1 GCA_015259105.1 Atopobium sp.
GATGCAACACGACCAATTGATGCAACAAGCGGCTGGTACGACCAGGGATGCGGCGATTTCCTGAGCATCCATAACTACTTCCGGCCACTTCGTGCAGGTTGGCATGGAAAGCAACGGGGGAATCGAGCAGCAATAATCTCTGAGTTCGGTGGTCTTGCTCAGATGACACCAGGTCATACGTCACTTGACCATTCTTATGGATACGGGGATTTTGCCACGGTTGAGGATTGGCGAGCTGCTGTTAAAAAGTTGCTTGCAGAGGTGGAATCGCTGGCGGATGAGGGCCTTGCGGGATACGTTTATACGCAGGTATCTGATGTTGAGGAAGAGGTAAACGGCCTGCTTGCTTACGATCGAAAGATCAACAAGTTTGAAGGGCAGTAGCTGCCGGATGACGCTGGCATCGCTCGACGATACCCGACAAGTTAAGCGATGAGCAGTGGTTTGAAAGATGCCCAGTTAATTAAGGTATGTCCAGTAATGCCAATTGCCGATTCTATCCAAAGTGGTAAAAAATGCGTTTAGTTGGGGTTTCATTTTTCTGCATAGCGAGTTTTCGCAGATAAAAAATTGCAATGGTGGTAAAAAATCGTCTTAGTTGGGCATAAAAATGGCTTTTTAAAGTTTTGATCCCCAACTAAACGGATTTTTTACCTTTTTAGCCCCTATAATTTTGGTCTAAAAATTGAGTGATACACAAAATTAAATATCTGTGCATAGATATTCGTAGAAATGAATACATATTTAGCCTAAATAGAAATTTTGCAACTTAATACAAAAAACTCGCCTTCCAGAGGTCTGTTTCTGGAAGGCGAGGGAAGTGTATTACTTCAGTTGTGCATCATTGCACTTGGTCGCACGTAGGTGCACATAGGTGCACGTAGGCGCGTCAAGCGCGTTGCGGTTGCGCGTCGCGGGCACGCGTAGCTGCACGTTAGGCGCTTGCACCCGAGGTAGCATCTACGCCTGCACTTGGTGCGGGAGCACCAGCAGCAGGAGCGGGAGCGCCAGCTGGTGGAACAACTGCACCGTTAGCGCTTACAAGACGCTGACCTGTGGTTTGTAGGTACCAATCCAACCATGGCTTGAAGTTGAAGACAATCTCGTTGATGCCTGCATACGAGCCATCGGGATAGTACATTGCCTGGTAGTTGTGGGTATTGATGATATCGGCTGGTGTACCTGGAACAATGGTGCGTACATACTCTTTGTCGCCGTTGCGAAGAACGCCGATGACAAACTCAACATTCTTCATACGACCCTCGGGAAGAGAGCTGTGAACTGTGGAAAGACGGTCACCCGACTGCGCCGGCACGCGTTTTGCCAGCATAGTGTCTGGGTTGTCATGAGCGTTGTTGTAGTAAAGGAACTGGTTGTTGTCGTCCGCGTAGGTCAGCTCAAATGGCATTGCCTTCAGGAACATGTCAATCTGGTTGACCGTCAAAATGCCGTGGTCAAGCTTAACGTACGTGTCGCCCGAGACCGCGCCCACAAGCTCGGCGGCCTTCTCGACCCAATCAGGATCGTCGGGATCAATGCCCTGGATAGTGGTGGAAATTGAGTTGGTTACGTCCAGATCCTCTGGCGCGATTGGCTTTGGTTTCTTCAACTTGGAGACCACCTCTACGTATTTGACAAAGTTATCCAGACAAAGGCCCAGGAAGCCGACGGTGCGCTCGTCGATAATGTTGCCATCCTCGTCAAAAGCCTGCTTTGCCTTTCCAAGAAGGAACTCATTACCAGGCAAAACGTATGCGTTTACGCCCGGAGCATCCATAATCTTGCGCAGATGAACCTGCGCGCGAGAAGTGCCCTGGTCGTAGTAAGAAGCGCCGACAATCATGACAGGCTTGTTCTCAAACGGATGCACGTCGTAGGAGAGCCACTCGATGACGCTCTTAAGTGCAGGTGAGATGGTGTGGTTGTGCTCGGGCGTAGAAATAATGACGCCGTCAGCACGGGTAATCTTGTTGTACAGCAGGCGGAGCTGGAAGTTCTCGTCCCACTTGAGGTCCTGGTTGAACAGGGGAATGTTATCGATCTCAAGGATCTCAAGCTCAAACTGCTTGGCAAAGTGTTTTTTGATGAAGTGCAGAAGCTTTCGGTTATAGGAAATCTCCGCATTTGAACCGACGATTCCGACAAATTTCATAGTGGTAGTTCCTTCCAGGCCTACAGGTTTTCCCAGTCAAAGTTCTCGGCCTCTTTGCGGAGAAGTTCGCGCGATGCGGCCATTTTTTCGTTGAGTTTCACAAACAGACGGAAATCGTCAAAGAGCAGGTCAAGCTTCTTGACGGTAGCCTTGTCCTTTAAGCTGCCCTTCTCGTCAAATGCCTGCTGGGCGCGGCCAAGAAGGAACTCGGAACCTGGCATGATTGCGGCTTTGAGCTCGGGAGCGTCCAGAATTTGGCGGAGCTGAAGCTGCGCGCGAGAAGATCCGAGGGTGCCCAGGGATGCGCCGACAATCATGACTGGCTTGTTGACCATAGGGAATATGCCGTAGGACAGCCAAGCAAGCGCGTTTTGCAGGACCGCTGGAATGGAGTGGTCGTACTCTGGTGTTGCGATGATGACGCCGTCGGCGGCCTCAATTTTCTTTGCAAGCTCTGAGACAACCTCGGGGACCTTCATCTTTGCGGGTTTGTTGAACAGGGGAATGTTGTCGATTTCCACCAGCTCAATGGAGGCCTTGTCGGCAAAGTGCTTCTGCATAAACTGCAGGAGTCTTCGGTTATTTGACTCTTTTGAATTGGTGCCAATAAGGCCAACAAAGTTAAGCATCAAACTTCCTTTCTGAATTACGCAAGGAACTCAGGTGAGATTCCCGACGAATAATATACGCGATTATCAGTGGTTACTATGAGCGCCTCGATGCCTTTTTCTTGTTCCACACGGGCAAGGAGCTGACGGGGTTTCTCGCCATAAAGGCGCGTGGTCCAAATTTCTCCGTCAAGCGAGTTGTCCGAGATAATCGTGATGCTCGCAAGTTGCGTGTCAACTGGATAGCCTGTCTTGCGGTCAAGAATGTGGTGATAGATGTGCTCGTTTACCTGCAGTTTCCTTTCGTAGGTACCGGAGGTCACCACGGACTGGTTGCAAATAGGCAGCACAGCAAGGTTGGTGCCCCGCGGTTGTCGCGGATCCTGGATGCCAATCTGCCACGGCCTGTTCGCGAGCATATTGGCGCCAATTGTCTTAATGTTACCGCCAAGGTTGATAAGGGCGGAAGTGACGTGCTGACTTTTCAGATAATCTGCAATTTTGTCAGCGATGTAGCCTTTGGCCAAGCACCCCAGGTCTAGCTTCATGCCCTCTTTGGCGAGAAACACGGTGCAGCTCAGAGGATCCAATTCAATGAGTTGTGGATCAGTAAGCGATAACGCGTGCGCGACCTCGGTGTTATTTGGAATGCGCGCGTCAGCAAAGCCGATTCGCCAGGCTTGTACCAAGGGGCCAAGTGCAATGTTCAAATGACTCTCTGGTAGGAGGCTTTGCTCCTTGCCAATTTGAATGAGCTCAAACAACTCGGGGTCAACGGAGACAGGATGTTTGCCCGCTGCATGATTGACCTGCATAAGCTCGGAATTGGCGTCATTTGCGCTAAACCGCTGGTTGTAAACGTTTAGAAGCTCAAAGACGTTATCAAGTAGCTGCTCTGCGGTGTGTTCTGCCTGCGCATCATTGGAAGGTGGCAATAAAGAGATGGTAATGGTCGCGCCCATCAGGTGAGTTGATCTGGAAATGTAGGCTCGTTCTGACACGACTCTCCCATAGTGTCCAACAGCAGTTTGTTCAATTTTACCTGCAGATTGCTTGGCTGTAACTCTATTTTACGTTTGTTTGTTACGGTCATTTGTTGTATCGACAACATTTTGACGAGAAACTCTACAGCTTTGGTTGCTCGCTAAAGCCCGCTCTCAGCTCCAAACGTGAAGAAAACTGTGGAGTTAATTTGATTATTTATGCATAGGGATGTCTGTTTATTGTTGATATGTACTTATTCCAGTATCATTTTTTGCAGAAAGTACTGACCGATGATTGATTCTTGGCTGACGCGTATACGCCAGCCAATTTTTTTGAAGGAGTATGAAGGAAATGGAAAATAAGATGGCGGGATATTTCTGATTTTTCTCGCTAGCAGAAATGAAGTTAAATCTACGCACTTAGTAGCATTAATTGTGTGCAATAGAGTCTGATTTCAAAGTCTTTGTCCAAGATTCAAATAAAAAAATTTATTTGAACACAATATTTCTTTAGAAATTAGGTCAAAAACCATTAGTATGTTTAATGGAGCTATGTATATCTCCAGGGGTACGTTCGATAGGAAAGATGGGGTTGATATGAGCAACTTTAAGAAGTCGTTTGCAACTATGTTTGCAGCAATAATGATGCTCACCGGTATCATTATTTTAGGTACAAGCACTGTTGCAAAAGCAGTGACATATCCGTTGACGCAGAATATTGATTTTGGCGCTGACGGACAACTTACTGTAAACCTTAAGCCCACTTCTCCTACAACCGTTAAGGGCAATGCAAACATCTCCACAGGTATCGAGATTGACGCAACTGGTCTACACAAGCCAATCGACGGTCTTTACCTGGAGATTGAGGTAAATACCAAGCAGTCCGCAACGGACATTAACAATACCAACAACATTACTCCTAATACTTATCTTGATAACTTTGCTACTCCAGCAGCAGCTACTCAGCCAATTATCAAGCGCGAGGAGACCATCGTTACCCCTGATGGCAAGACCATTAAGCGCCTGTACCTCAATACTATCGATACCACCGTTAAGCTGGAGCTCCCTTACGTTATGAGCTTCAGAGACATGGTTACCCCAGCAGATTTCCAGCTCAAGCCAGTTGTTCGTGTGTACAATGCAGACGGCACCGAGCTTGCTAACATGCCAGACCAGACCTACTCCATCACCTACGACAAGCCTTGGCTCATGAAACAGGTCGCAGGTGAAGAGACAAACGATCAGCTCCTGTATGGTGGTATTAATGCCCCAGGTGATTCGTCCGCTCTTTCCAACGATAAGACTGCAGACGTTATCTTCAACTTTAGGCTTTACCAGTACTATCGTGCTTATCGCTCTATCATCATCACTGACACCCTTCCTACATACGTAAACGCAGCAGGTCAGACCGTTACCGCTCACTTTGACCCAGCTAAGAACCCTAACTGGACGCTCAGCCCAGACGGACGTACCGTAACTCTTAAATTTGATATTCCTGCAGGAACCACCATTCTCAACGACTACATCAGAGATAACCTTCCTGCATATTCACAGCTCAAGCTTTCCTTCCCAGGCGCTCGCTACCTCAATGGCACTAATCGCGTAGTCTTCAACAACACTGCTACTCTTCAGGGCATTCCCTATAAC
>JABZGZ010000074.1 GCA_015259105.1 Atopobium sp.
AACTTATCATTTGGCTCTTTTTCGATAGGAATGTGTCCCGCTTCGGGATGCAGCATACCGTGGAGCAATTTCCCATTTACAAGAACACCTGCACCTATGCCAGTTCCGACTGTAAGATAAACTACGTCGTCTAATCCTTTTGCTGCACCATAGGTTACCTCTCCCAAACATGCAGCATTTACATCGGTATCAAAACCAACTGGGACATGAAGTCCATCAATTAAGGTTTGAAGGAAATCAAATCCGACCCAACCAGATTTTGGCGTAGCGAGGATTTTTCCATATGACGGAAGACTCGGATTAACTCCGGTAGGACCAAATGCGCCAACGCCTAACGCTGAAATTTTTCTTTCCTGGAACCACTTAATAATTTTGGGGAGCACTATTTCTGGCTCCTCTGTTGGAAGAACCTCTCTCTCAACAATTTCACCTTCGATTGTTCCAATTGCTAAGACCATTTTTGTTCCACCGGCTTCGATGGCTCCTATTCTTAACTGGTCAGACATATGAACTCCATTTATATAAATAGTTAGACTAATCGGCATACTTTTTACAGATCATTTTTTATAAAAGAATGGCGAGAAGTCGATCTTCTCGCCATTCTTGACCATTTAGTAAAGCAAACTACTCAAAATCACGTCTCCACTGTGGAATATTCTCTTCACGATAAAGTGCGGCCTTGCCAACACTATCAAAGAGTTCCATTTTCTGCTTAACAACTTTCTTAGCAGCATTAATGCATTCTGGGAAAAGATTGTTTGGATCCCATCCAGAATTCTCTTGAGAGAGAATCTCTCTTGCTTTAGTAAAGAATGCGCTCTTGTAATCAGAAGAAATATTAACTTTCTGAATGCCAATACGCACAGCCTCTGCAATTTCTGAATCTGGATTACCAGAACCTCCGTGAAGCACCAAAGGAATATCAATTTTTTCTTTGATTGCTGTAAGGACATCCATGCGAAGTTTAGGAACAACTCCCTTAGGATAAAGGCCGTGACAGGTTCCAATTGCAACAGCAAGAGTATCAACGCCAGTCTTTTCAACGAACTGCTTTGCATCATCAGGATCTGTGTACTTTACCTCGGTAATGCCGCCCTCAATAGTAGTTCCCGTATTGCCAATAGTGCCTAGCTCTCCCTCTACTGAAACATCCACCATATGACAGTAGCGAACAACTTCTGCGGTTTTTTCAATATTCTCCTCAAAAGGAAGCAAGGAGCCATCAATCATGACGGAAGAGAAACCAGCGTGAATTGCCCTCATAACCGATTCAATGCTATCGCCATGATCAAGGTGAATAACAAAAGGTACTGGACTGTTGGAGGCTCGAGCAACAATATACTTAACAAATTTATCTTTGCAGTATGCGAGCTCTGTAGGGTGAACTGCAATAATTGCTGGAGAATCTGCCTCCTCAGCCGCCTCGATGACCGTCCTTACCAAGTTACTCTCAGAAATATTAAAAGCACCGACAGCAAAATGGTGTCTTTTTGCAACATCGAGCATCTGGGACATATTGACTAGCATGAAAATCTCCTCAATCTGAATTGCGCTCTTTATCAAAACCGATTTTTTATTTACGAAAAGCTCAGCGAAGAAAGGTCTACTTCCTCTTCTTTCTTCTCCTGTACGGCATTAGGATCAATGCGCTTCTTAATAGCAACCAGCATAATTGCCGTTACCAGAGATCCGGTCAGAAGAGCTGCGACTGCAACGAGAGGCTCGCTCATTGCTGGAATAACAAATACTCCACCTGAAGGAACAGGGCTACCGTTTCCAAATGCAAAACTGATTGCTCCGCATACGCCACATCCTGTAGCCGTGCAGACAACGGTCCTTGCTAGGTCATTCATTGCAATTGGAATGACACCCTCGGAAATCATGCATGCGCCCATTGGGAATGCAATCTTAATTCCTTCAATCTCCTCTTCAGTGAAGATTGGTTTCTTAATAAAGTGAGCAATGACCGCTGCAAGAGAAACGCCAAATGGAGGAACCATTGCAGCAAGGACCTTGATACCCTCTGGACCTGTAATTCCCTGAGCCAGGAGACCATCACAAATAAGGTTTGGAACCTTTGAAATAGCTCCGCCGTAATCAAGGCAGCCAATGAAACCGATGATGAATCCATAAAGAACCTTGGACGACTGATCAAGACCAGTAATAAAGTTCTCCAATGCCTTAGTCACAAAGGTAATTGGTCCACCAAGAACGAAGAACATCAGAAGAGCGCCAATAATTGCTGTAACTGTCGGAATAATCATCATAGGCATAAGAGCCTCGGCCCACTTTGGAACCTTTAAATAGGTTTCAAGCAGAAGGGCGATATAGCCAGCGACAATGCCGCCAACCATGCCACCGAGGAAGCCGGCTCCCAAGAAAGAAGCAATCTGTCCCATAAGGAAGCCTGGAGCAAGACCTGGTCTATCTGCAATTGAATAGGCAATGTAACCCGCAATAAAAGATGGAATGAGACCCATACCAAATACGCCTACAGTTGTAAGTGCATCTGGAACCGTCATTCCTTCAAGCTTGGTTACATATTGTCCACCGCAAAGATTTCCAATAGCAATTAATAAACCTGCTGCAACAACTAGTGGCAATAGGTACCCAATTGCAGTTAGAACTGATTGGCGAATACTTACTTTCTTTAACTTAGCCATGCTAACCTCCAAAATCTTACTGACTGACCTTCTGAAGCTCTTCTTGGACCTTAAGCAGTACTTGCTTAGGGGCCTTTATTGCAATTCCAGTTGGAATTTCCATAACCTTTTTGTCAGTGAATCTATCCCGACCTTCAATGTGCACATCAATGGCAAGGATTACGGCATCAGCCGCTTCAACATCCTCAGGAGTAAGCTGGTTTTCAACACCAATAGTTCCCTGTGTTTCAAGCTTAAGATCAAAACCAAGTTCTTCCGCAGCTTTCAAAAGTCCTTCCTTGGCCATGTATGTATGAGCGATGCCACTACAACATGCGCACACTCCAACCAGCTTCATAAGACCCTCCCCTATAAATTTTCTTTAATGCAAACCGATATTTCACATTTTATTGAAATGATGAAAACTTGTTTCATGTTTTCACCAGAATGCGGTAAACGGCGTCAATTAATCGGCGAGCGTAAATATTTTTCTTTTAAGTTATCTCTTTATCAGATAATTAATACAGTCGTACACTGGGCGTATTTTTATCTTCAATAAGTGATTTTCTTTCAACTTTTGCCTGAATAAGACCAGTTTTACTTTGCGCTAGAACCAGTGCAAAGATGGATTCCATTACAAAATCCTGCGCAACATGCGATGGAAATTGCGTTCCGGATAAAACTTGATCTCTTGAAATTGTATTAATTACTAAGTCACAGCGTGAAGCAAGTACAGCCTCTGGATTGGCTGTCACCATGATTATTGGTGTTCCACTATCCTCTGCATTGTCGACTATAGTCTCAAGCCTTTTTGAATAGCCTGATGTTGATAGCAAAATCATTAGGTCATTTCGCTTAAGTGAAATTGATGACAACACCATAGACTCTGTTGTCGAGGGACAATTAGCTCTTACTCCAATTTGACCCAATTTAAATGCAGCGTTCGAGCATACCGGTATTGAATTGCCAACCGCAGCAAATAAAACAGTATCAGATGTTGTGATAAGGCTAACCGCTCTACTTAATATCTCTGAAGTAAGCTGCGATGCGGTTCCCTTAAGCTCTTGAATTCGATTTGAGAGAATTAGCTCTATTGACCCAGGAATATTATCAAATGAGATTACAGACTGTTCAGTATTTTGTGTTTCATCTCTAACATCATCCCTGGCTAAAGCTAGGCGCAAATCTGCAAAGGTATCAAATCCAATATGCCTCACAAACCTAGAGACTGTTGCTCCAGAGGTGTTACTTTGTTGAGCAATATCGCGAACAGAAAGTTGAGCAATATCAGAAGCTTTTTTCAAAATAAAATCTGCTATTCGTTGCTCTGCGTCAGATAGCTGGGGATACCAACTTAAAATTGTATCGACCACACCTGCTTTGCTGTTCATAATCGGCTCCATCTAATGGAATAACAGTCTCTCTCAGCAAACCATTATGAAACGGATTTTCACTTTCTTTACTACATAAGTGGCTTTTTCGGTGAATGTCATGAAAAAATCGTAATTAGAATCATTCCTATTACTATTCTTTATCAAGCAATGTATCCCTACCGTAAGCCTCACGCCAGGCAGCAGAGAACTCGTCAACAGCAAACTTTGTGCCAGGATGATCCATCATGGTGTAGACAATATCGGGTGGAAGAGTAACTGCATCGATATCTGCAGCGATAAGTGCATGAACCTGCTCAGTATTCTTAAACGATGCAGCAAGAATCTTAGAATTCAGCTCGTGGGTTTCAAGCATCTGCATAAGATCAAAAACCTGACCGATGCCGTCACCGTAATTACACATGCGGTTAACATAAGGAGCCAGGTAATCTGCGCCGGTCATAGTCGTCAAGAATGCCTCGTCAACCGAATAAATTGCAGTTGCCAGGACACCAAGTCCCTCGGATTTGAGCTGCTTGATTAACTCGTGCCCGCTATAGTAAGTAGTTAAATCTCACTAAAAGAAGTCTGCTCATCAGCATGGAAACGGCATTGCAATTGACTCATCGGAAACAGAGATCTTGGTGCAACTTCTGTTTCAGTAACAACATAGACGTGTTTTTTAATTCCTAAAGTTTTAGAATTGACGGCAAAATATTTAACCTTAGCCTCTACACAAAATTGGTAAAATCTTCTCTCCATTGGTATAAAGGCCAAACTTGGAACCTATAAAAACACAGCAAATATAAGATTCTGAATTGCTTTAACCTTTGGAAGCAATATTAAAAAATTACTCTACTAGTTTTTACACTAGTAGAGTAATAATGTTAGAACTTATTGCCACTCCCAGTGGCCCTCTTCTGGGTGATGGACCGTGGTGTAATCAGGTTCAACAGAGTACGAGATTCTTGTGATGCCAGCTTTTATTTGCTGCTTCATGTAAGCACTTGCGTCAGCTGCGTTGTAGAAAATGGTTCCATCCGATATACGGATGTGTTCACCTGTTTCTACTGTTTCATCCCAAGCTGGCTTGTCAACGACCCATCCCCTTTGCTTCTCTCGCTGTGCAGGTTGAGAAGGAGCAGTGTAGGAGCTAGAGCTTGATGGAGCAGCAGGAGCTGAGTAGCTTGGCTCTGGAGCGTGTTGTGCTACAGCGTCAGCTTTCTCTGGTGCGGGAGCCTCAGCCTCAGTTGCAGCTTCCTGCTTAGGC
>JABZGZ010000075.1 GCA_015259105.1 Atopobium sp.
ACACGCTGCAGAATCATAATCACCCGTATATGAACTGCCTCCCATTTCTTATGTCCAAGAAATAGGAGGCAGTTCAGGATACGAGGGTTTTGCTTTTAGATTTGAAAGAACATTTAGTTGAACTTAACAACCTTCTGAGCCACACGGTAACCACCAATAGTGACTGTCTTGCCAATCTTGCCAGGAAGGTTTGTAGCAGTGCCTACAAGACCGTAGCGAGCCTTGCGGTACATCTTCTTGTCATAAGCGCGAAGCTCATCCCAGAGCTCCTCCAACTGATCCATGGCATCCTCGCGGTCGCTCATCTTAGAGAAGACTGAGCAGATAGCCATGATGATAGTGAAGTAACTCATCATGTACGTCTGAAGACGTGGAGAAGAGATGTCGTCGTAGATGTGATATGCGTGCATCATATTGCGCGCTACGCGCCAATAATGATCAACGCGACTTGTTAAGACCTTCTCGTTAACTGATTGATCATCTCGACCGATGAAGTAACGATATAAATCAACGTCAACATAGTAGATAGTCTTTACCTTAGGGAATGGAACGTAGGCATAGACGTTATCCACATAGAAGGTATGCTCAGGCATCTGGATATTTGCAGAGCGCAGAACCTCAACGCGGTAGGTAATTGCGTGCATCAAAAGGTACTGAGACAGCTTGAAGCGGCCAATCTCTTCCCAGCCAATAATCTTGTTGGTAGGAACAGCATCGCGATAGTCTACAAAGTTTTGGGTATTATCCTCAACGTGCTCGTAGACGTAGTTGGAGAGTACCAGGTCAACAGGATTATCAGAGGCAATAAAGGTGCGGAGCTGCTGAAGGAAGGTCTTCAGAGCGTCCCCGTCTACCCAGTCATCTGAATCAATGTTTTTGAAGTACACACCGTCAGCATGAGAAACAGCCTTCATAACAGCAATGCCGTGGCCGCCGTTTTCCTGATGGACTGCCTTAATGATGTTGGGGTAACGCTCCTGCCAAGCGTCAGCTTTAGCGGCAGTATCATCCTTTACAGAGCCGTCATCAACAATAACAATCTGCACGTCATCAGCATAATCAGAGCCCTCAAGAATAGACTCAATACAGTGATCCATGTACTCCGAAGAGTTATAGCATGGGATGCCAAAGGTGATTGTCTTTTTCATGCAAGCCCCCTATGCCTGATGAGCAATGAGCTCGTCAGAAAGTTCCAGTGCAGACGCAACAACGCCATCCATGTCATAGTAGCGGTACTCAGCAAGACGGCCGACTGCGTGGAAGTTCAGAATGCCAGAAGTGCGCTCTTTGTAAGAGCGATAGAGCTCCTGATTTTCTGGCTCAAGAATAGCGTAATAAGGAGTCTGGCCACTCTCTGGAACATATGCATGTGAGTATTCACGCATGATGGTTGTTTTACCAGGAAGAACCTGACCAGTCATGTTCTTAAACTCAGTGATGCGAGTAAAGTCCTCACTGGTGGTGTAATTAACGGTACCAACAGGCTGGAACTGATCTTGGTCAAGCGTCTCAAACTGCATATCAAGCGTACGATATGGCAGAGCGCCCTGATCAAGGTTGAAGAGCTCATCCAGAGGACCGGTATAGATTACCTCACCTGCAAATGGTTTCTCGCAAACAGCCACGTTAGAAGCGGTGAGCTTCATGATGTCACGGACATCAACATCTAGGAAGACGTCAATCAAATCATGGTCAAGCATGTTCTCGAAGAGCTTGGTGTAGCCCTCTTTTGGCATACCCTGATAGGTTGCACCTGGGAAGTAACGGTCATCGTCACCAACAAAAATTGGAACGCGACCTGTGATGGACTTATCAATCTGATCTGGAGTCTTTCCCCACTGCTTCATGGTGTAGTGGAGGAAAACATTCTCGTAAACGTAGTCGGCAATCTCTTCCAGATCTGGATCGTTCTTCTCGCGAAGCTCCATGATAGGAACTTTGACGTTCTCACCAAACGTGAGAACCAGCTTCTGATAGAGCTTCTCACCACGCTCTTCACCAAAAGCAAGCTTCAAAGACTGGTGATTAAAAGGAACAGGCATCAGCTGACCATTAATATTAGCCAGAACTTTGTGCTGGTAGTTAGTCCACTCGGTAAAACGCGAGAGGAACTGGTGAACGCGGTCACTCATGGTGTGATAGATGTGTGGACCGTACTCGTGAACAAGGACGCCTGCATCATCAAGGCGATCGTAAGCGTTACCGGCAATGTGGTTTCTGCGCTCAAAGATTGCTACTTTTGAATTGCAGTTTTCTGCCATACGACGAGCAACAACTGCGCCTGCATAGCCAGCACCGACAACAATAACATCATAGTTGTCAGGGTTAAAGCCAACAGGAAGACCATGATTGATAGACATGTAAACCTCCGTGTGCGCCTAAGTGCGCAGGATTTGTATGTAAAACTTCACTCATTTTAACACGTGGCCATAAAGTGAGTCATGCGGGGCACAAAGCTCGCCGTTAGGCGTAAAATATGCAACTAGTGTGAAAATGCATTTCTTAGCTCTTTATGTCTGACTTTTATACAAACTATAAGTTGAGAAGTGCAAAACTCAACGAGGCATAGATATCAACTTATGATTGGAGCACGACACATGAGCAAGTTTCTTGACCGTATGAAAGAAACCGCTAAATCCGACGTGAAGACTATTGTTCTTCCTGAGGGCGAGGACCAGCGTACCATCGATGCAGCTCAGAAGATTGTTGCAGAAGGTATTGCAAAGGTCATTATTCTTGGCGATCCTGAGCAGATTACTGTTCCAGGCGCAACTGTGGTAGATCCTGCTACTGACGAGCGCCATGAGGCATATGCTCAGAAGTTTGCTGAACTTCGTGCTCGCAAGGGCGTCACCATTGAGGAAGCTCGCAAGCAGATGAACGACGCTACCTATTTTGCAACCATGATGGTCAAGATGGGCGATGCTGACGGTCTGGTTTCTGGCGCTTGCCACTCTACTGCAAACACCTTGAGGCCTGCACTGCAGATCATCAAGACCGCTCCTGGTACCAAGCTTGTTTCTGCATTCTTTATCATGAGCACTTCAACTGACTTTGGCGAGGACGGCACTCTGCTCTTTGCTGACTGTGGCCTTAACATTGATCCATCTGCAGAGGAGCTCTCCGAGATTGCTCTTGCTTCCGCTGATTCTTGGCACGCATTTATGAGCGACGAGCCTCGCGTTGCCATGCTCTCCTACTCCACTATGGGATCTGCTGGCGGCGCAACTGCCGAAAAGGTCCAGGAGGCTACAAAGCTTGCTCACGAGAAGAACGCTGAGCTTGCACTCGACGGCGATCTTCAGCTTGACGCAGCTCTTGTTCCTGAGGTTGGCAAGCTCAAGGCTCCATTCTCTAAGGTAGCAGGAAACGCAAACATCCTGGTCTTCCCTAACCTTGAGGCTGGAAACATTGGCTACAAGCTTGTTCAGCGCTTTAGCGGTGCTGAGGCATACGGTCCAATCCTTCAGGGCATTGCTCGTCCTGTTAACGACCTCTCCCGTGGTTGCTCCGCTGACGATATTGTTGGTGTTGTTGCAATCACTGCTGTTCAGGCTCAGATGGCAGACAACAACTAGTCTTTCTGCTCTTCTAACTTGGTATACTAAGCCAGTCTCAAAAGAGGCTGGCTTATTCTTTAGCTGGAGGCATCTATGTCTGAAATTATTTCTATTTCTAACGGCTCTCTTACCGCTTCAATTGACACCATGGGCGCACAGCTCATGAGCTTACGCAAAGGTGAGTCAGAATACCTCTGGCAGGGAGATTCCAACTGGTGGCCAAGACGAGCTCCTATCCTCTTCCCCATTGTTGGCGTTCTCACAGACGGTGAAGCAGAGTCTGCAGAAGGTACCATCTCTCTTGCGCGTCACGGACTTGCTCGCCTCAAACAGTTTGAGGTTGTCGAGCAGAGCACCTCTTCTGTAACGCTCCAGCTAAAAAGTACCGAAGAGACCCGCAAGGCTTACCCCTATGACTTTGAACTTAGACTGATTTTCTTGGTATCTGACGATACGTTGACACAAACATATGAGGTCACCAATACGGGAAACGTTGTACTGCCGTTCACTCTTGGTGCGCATCCTGCGTTCAACATTCCTGTACCGGGTGTTGGAGCGGCCTCTTTGGACCAGTATCGCCTCTTGTTTACGCGATCCTGGACCAGCTTTGGCCCTTCCATTACTGATGAGGGTCTATGTGACTACGCGACTCCACAAAGGCTTGTTGTGGACTCTGATACGCTTCTCCTGTCTTGGGAGCTTATTGATTGCGAGAAGACCATCACACTTGAGGATGTTCCCGATAGGCGTATTACACTTGCGGCTAGCACAGAAGCTCCTTCTGCGGTTCATGGTATTCAAATGGATTTTGAAGGCTTTGATTATTTGGGCATTTGGAGTGCTGCTCCTGGTTGTCCATTTGTTGCTCTTGAGCCATGGTGTGGCATTGCAGATACCGTTGACACTGATGGCGTCTTTGAGCACAAGCCAGGTATCATAAGCCTTGAGCCTGGCCAAAGTATAGCTAAAACATTGAATATCAGGGTCTTCTAATGCACATTAGAAGAGCTGCTGCTAAAGACCTCAGCGCTGTTGCAGATTTGTACGACACAGGTCGTCAGACTATGTATCAGCAAAATAACACGTTTCAATGGAATGAGAACTATCCTCTTTTAGAAGACGCTGTTGCTGATTATGAAAGATGTGGCCTTTTTGTAGTCTGTGAAGAAAATAAACCAGAAGAAATTCTTGGTTGTTTCTCACTCTTGCCTGGCCCTGACGAGGCATACGTCAATATTGCTGAAGGCGCTTGGATAAACAGCCTGGATTACGTTGTTATTCACCGAGTGGCTGTTAAATATACAGGTCACGGAATTGCTTCTTTTATATTCAATTGGATTTGCGAAAACTATTCAAACGTTCGCGCAGATACTCATGAAGCAAATGTCGCTATGACTACAACACTCACACATGCTGGATTTGTGTATTGCGGCAAGGTAGTTGGACACGATAAAACACCTCGTGACGCATTTCATTTTGTAGCCTAATAGACAGCGAGAAACGCTTTGAACAAAAAGAGAGCCTGTGAATGAACTGTCTCCCATTTCTTGGACACGAGAAATGGGAGACAGTTCAAAACACACCTAAGTCAGATAATCTGTCAAAAAGACGTATACATTACGCAGAAATTACCACAAACATGCAGATTATCTTTATTAGATGTGTAAAATGCCCGCATCTGAACAGAAT
>JABZGZ010000076.1 GCA_015259105.1 Atopobium sp.
TTAAAAATTTTGAAATAACTCGAGAGGTCAATAAAGTTCTTATCGATACAGATAAGCTGTATATGAATCTGTATGCTATCGCTCAGGTACCAGGAAGCTCTCAAGAAGGTTACGTATTTGAGATTATCAACAAGTGTCCTGACTCATTTTACGGAGAGTTCTCTCTTGGAGACAGAATTGGTCCTCTGAATGCTTTTGGTCAAGCCTCCTTACAACCTGGTGAGAAGTTCTATTTGTTTGTTCCTAATGTCTCGCAGACACCTGGATCTCTTGTGGCACTTTCCAATCCAAAAGCCCAGGTTTCTATTGGTTACAATAACGGAACAACCTATACACCTGTTTCGGAAAGGGAGAAAGTACAGCTTGATCTAAATATCCCTCCTAAGTCTGAGTAACAAAAGAACGCATATCTTCAGCGTGCTCACTATCACTGAAAGGACACTTGATGAAACAACATAAACTGCTGCCAGTTCTTGCGCTTGTCTTGGCGCTCTCTGCTGGTGTTATGTTTACAGCTTGCACTCCTAACATTGGTGGACCATCTCCTGAAGAGATTGCCGCTCAGAAGGAAGCAGAAGAGAAGAAGGCTGCGCGCGCTCCGTTTGTGGGTGTTTGGGAAGCAAAGTCTATTAGTGATCCTAAGAAGGGCGAAATTCCCGAGAGTGTCTATCCAACAGCAAGAGACACATTCCAGGCCATTTACGGCTATGACTTTTCCGACGACGGCACTGGACTATTCATCCGTTTCGGTGCTCAGAAGCCCTTTACCTGGACCGCTGATGCCGATGGCAAGATTACCATCACCCTTGCAGGCAACGCTGGAAGCTATACAGCAACCGTTGATTCCTCGGGCCAGATGACCATTGAGGGCTCTGACGGTTCCAAGGCAGTGCTTACTCAAGTAACTAAAACCTCAGGTGATTACTCTTCTCTTAAATATGCTCCATTTGATGCGCTTACGGGCAAGGGAACTATTGGAGGTAATTATTCCTCCCACGATGACTTCTACATGAATTTTAAGGTTGTTACCGAAGTCAACAGGGTTGTTGTCGACAATGACGACATGTACGTCAGATATGTTGGAATTGCTACAACACCAAGCGGTCAAACCGAAGGTTATGTTTTTGAGGTAATCAACAAGTCCGATAAGACGGCCTCATATGACTTTAGGGTGGATAATTCGGATTCCACTGTGTTTGGAACAACTCTTAATGTTCTTGAGCCTGGTGAGAGATTCTATGAGTTTGTAGTTGATAGCTCCAAAGCAGATGTACCTCTGGCTAAGCTTTCTGAATCTCAGGGAACTTTTAAGTATTCCCATGTTGCAGATGGAAGCAGTCTTGAAGACGAGAAGACCGAGCAGTTTGATTTGACGATTTCGCAGAATAAGTAATGCACTCAGACGATACCTAGATTGAGCAGAATGAACTTCGTCAAAAAAGTGTCGCTAAGAAAAGACATTGTCAATCTAGAGAGCTTTGGTGTTGGAGGGACTTTCTTGAAACAGCGTAGACTACTTTTTATGCTTGTACTTACACTTGTGCTTTCTACCAGCATTGTGTTTACGGCTTGCACTCCTAACATTGGCGGACCATCTCCTGAAGAGATTGCAGCTCAGAAGGAAGCAGAAGAGAAGAAGGCTGCGCGCGCTCCGTTTGTGGGCGTTTGGGAAGCAAAGTCTATTAGTGATCCTAGTCAGGGAGATATCCCCGAGAGTGTTTACCCAACGGCAGTAGAATCCATGAAGTCAATGTATGGCTATGACTTTTCCGACGATGGCACTGGTCTATTTATCCGTTTTGGCGCTCAGAAGCCCTTTACCTGGTCTGTTGATGCCGAAGGAAAGCTTACTATCACCCTTGCTGGCAACGCCGGAAGCTATACAGCAACCGTTGATTCCTCAGGTCAGATGACTATTGAGGGTTCTGACGGTTCCAAGGCAGTTCTGAAGCAAATCACTAAAACCTCAGGTGATTACTCCAGCCTTAAGTACAAGCCTTTTGATGCAATGGCAGACAAGGGTACCATTGCATATAACTTCTCTTCTACTAAAGGCGAATACAAGATGCGCTTTAAGCTGAAGACCGAGGTGGACAAGGTTCTTATTGATAATGAGGATCTCTATGTCAGGTATGTTGGTATTGCTAAATCCCCAGATGGTTACTCTGAAGGCTACGTCTTTGAGATTATCAATAGGTCTGAAAACTGGGTAAATTGCACCTTTAAGTTAGATAATTCTGAGGATTCCGTATGGGCTAACGATTCTAACTATCTTGAGAGTGGCGAGAGGGTCTTTGCATTTGTAATTAATAGTACAAATCAGAAAAAGCCTCTTGCTGATCAGACTGAGGTAAATGCAGTTGTTGAGTACTACCACATCAAAGGTGGTAAGAGCATGGAAGACACTAAGACAGAAAATGTCGACCTGATAATCTCTCAGAAGAAGTAAGTGTGCCGTTGATAATGAGACAAGTACGTACACATAAAACATTTACGTGTTGGACGTGGAATACAGAGACGTCACCTGTACAATGGGTGACGTCTATTCTTTTACTGACCGTTCTTTAGAGTTTAAGAAAGAAGCGTGATTAATCATGCAGAAGGCTTTGATTTCGATTGATTACACCTATGATTTTGTAGCAGATGACGGAAAGCTGACAGCGGGTGCGCCAGCTCAGGCTATTTCAGACGCAATTTATGAGGCTACAAAGTGCGCTTTTGATTGTGGCGATTATATTTTCTTTGCTATTGATGCTCACGATCCAGAAGACAACTTCCATCCAGAGTCTAAGCTTTTCCCACCCCACAATATCATTGGCACAAGTGGTAGAGACCTGTTTGGCCCTCTGAATGATTTCTATCAGCAGCACAAAGACGATAGTCATGTGTTCTGGATGGACAAACGCCATTACTCGTCCTTCTCGGGAACTGATCTTGATATTCGCCTGAGGGAACGTGGCATTAACACAGTTATTCTGACTGGTGTTCTTACCGACATCTGCGTGCTTCACACAGCGGTTGACGCTTACAACCTGGGCTATCACATTGAGGTTGTCGAACCAGCAGTTGCGTCGCTGACGCCAGAGAATCATCAGTTTGCGCTTGCGCACTTCAAAAATACCCTTGGAGCAACGCTGGTTGATGCAGAGCTCAACGAGATTGAGACCGCATAATGACGCCAGAACAACGAGCAGTTAAATGGTTTGAGAAGGTCCCTGAGGCAGATGATCTTTCATTTGACCAGAGACTTGCTATTTGCAAAAAGACCGGAAATACCATGGCACTTGTTTTTGTTGTTCTATTTTCGCTTGAGTTGATACTTGCGTATGTGCTTACCGATGGCTCATTTGTATTCACTATGACCGATATTTTAAACAGCATACTATCAAGACCTGGTAGAAGAGTTACGGCCCAGGGAGTGGCTGTTGCGGGTATTCTTGTAGTGGCACCACTATTGGTTATTCCTGCAGCTGCTACGTTTCTTGCTCGTTCTATTGTTTTTAAGCAAGAAATTAAGAAGTGCTTAAGTAAGTAGTCAAGTAAATTAGCGGATTCGTAAATTAGTTAAAGCATTTATAAGACCCAAGGTTAGAAACTTGGGTCTTTTTGCTCAAGGCTTTAGCCTGTTGAGCGTGTTAGCGTCGGCTTTTAGGCCTGACGCACAAAATAGCGCAGCTTTGGTAGGTTTTGCTGAAGAATCGACATGTTTCTAATCAAGATAGCCAGGCAGCTAGGCGGTCGCACTACCTGTTATACATCTCTATGCATAAACTTCATCTAATATGCTTAAACATGTATAGACTTATATAAGAAATTTAACTACCGGTAAATTTAGTATCTACGGAACACACCTAAGTCAGATATTCTGCTCAAATGCGGGCATATTACACACCTAATGAAGATAATCTGCATGCTTTAGCTATTTTCAGCGTAATGTATACGTCTTTTTAACAGATTATCTGACTTAAGTGTGTTTTGAACTGCCTCCTATTTCTCGTGTCCAAGAAATGGGAGGCAGTTCATCCGCCGGCGTCTATATCGATGATCGTACCTCCGCAAAGATATGAATAATTCAAATAATTAGTTTGAGCTAGCGCCTATATTTGGCGTTCTCGAATGCAATCTTGAAGTCTTCGAGGAGTTCTCGTGGGACCTTCTCTTGATCTCCATGATGGAGCTCTTGCATAAAGACATTGCTTATGGCTCCAATAAGCAGGCGAGGAGCAATCTTATCTGCAAGGGGCACAAATTCTAGAACATATCTTTTATCGTCAATGGTAAGCCAGGTACCTCTCCAACTGCCGACCGTTCCCTCAATATTTGAAGCATGGGCAGAAGCAAAGACATTTTGATTGTTATCAAAGAGGTACACGACACCATCTGCGTCAACGCCAACAAAACCGTCTGTAGCGCATTGCTCAAAACCAGAAACAATATGCGCACCACTGGTCCAGAACACCCAGTTCTTCTCGCCAGCCATAGACAGACCTTTCTAAAACATCAAAAAGTTTCTTGTTTAAATGGTAGTAGGAGGGAACTTTTAGGGCAAGTAAATTTCGTTCAAAAAGCATAGTTTACCTGCTAACTCAACCTGTTGTTGAGTGGTCGGAAACCGTTGCGATACCCAACTCAACTGATGCGTTCTTGTTGAACGTATTGTTACGACTCATAGTGAAATCAGCGGCCCGCAAGCTATTTCAGTAATAATGAGTTGAGAAAAGGAGCAACTATGACTACTTCATCTGAGACCCTTGGTCGTCGTATTGCACGTCTTCGTTTAGCTAGAACTGCAACGCAGGAGCGTCTGGCAAAGGAGCTGAACGTGAGCCCGCAGGCGGTGAGCAAATGGGAGAACGACATTAACTATCCAGACATCTCGCTGTTGCCAGATCTTGCACGCTTCCTTGGCGTGTCCGTTGACGAGCTTTTGAGCGGTGCAAGTGCTTCCACTCAGGAGAGTACTGCTGCCCAAAAGAGCGCTACTGAGGTTGTTTCCGTTGATTCTGACAAGTCCGCAGAGATTGTGGAAGAGCCCGCAGAGCAGGAAAACGAGGGTATTGCTTCTCAGTCTTCAGGTTTCAGCTTTGGTAAGCTTTTTGGAAAGAGCATGGTCAAAGTCGAGAAAAACGATGGCGATGACGATGATGATGACAACAAAGAAAAAAAGGGTGTTCGCATAGGCAACGGATCTGCAAAGCACGGGTTGCA
>JABZGZ010000077.1 GCA_015259105.1 Atopobium sp.
CTCGCGGATTGCGTGAAGAGCGTCGCCGTCGGTATACATGGAAGCAACGGTAGAAACGTACGCCTCGATAGCATGGGTCAGTGCGTCCATACCAGTGTGAGCAACAAGCTTAACAGGCATGCCATAAGTAAGCTCAGGGTCAACAATTGCGACGTCAGGGGTAATCTGGAAGTCAGCGATTGGGTACTTAACGCCCTTCTGGTAATCGGTAATGATGGAGAATGCGGTTACCTCAGTTGCGGTACCGGAAGTAGAAGAAATTGCGCAGAAGTGAGCCTTGGTGCGGAGCTCAGGAAGGCCAAATACCTTGCACATGTCCTCAAAAGTGGTCTCTGGATACTCGTACTTGATCCACATAGCCTTAGCTGCGTCGATTGGGGAGCCGCCGCCGATAGCAATGATCCAATCTGGCTGGAACTCGCTCATCTTAGCAGCGCCGCTCATAACGGTCTCAACGGAAGGGTCGGACTCGACACCCTCAATGTGAGCAACCTCAAAACCTGCGGACTTAAGGTCATTCTCGATGTCATCAAGGAAGCCGCCACGACGCAGGGAGCTGCCGCCAGAAACGATAACAGCCCTCTTACCCTTGAGGTTCTTAACCTCATGACGAGCGCCCTCGCCAAAATACAGATCGCGTGGATTTGTAAAACGTCCCATAAAACCTCTCCTTAACTATGTGCCGCTTCCCTAAGCGGCTAGCGAAGCCATTCTTCGCAATTACTTCTTCTCAACATTTCTATATTAGCTCATTTTGGGCATCTGTACCAAAATGAATGTGCCATTTTATGCAATATCGTTCAAAATTTATGCACCCGTCTGGCGAGAAACCCGTTCACTCCAAACGTTTCTGTCTGCCGTTCACAATCTTCTTACGACGCTCGCGGACTTGCCCCGCACACCCAAATAACCTGCGATATCATTACGTAAGAGAGAAAGGAATCACGTGGCGTTTGACCCGGTAAAAGAAGACTACCAGCGGCTTATCCTCCGCTTTGCTCGCACGCAAGTCGGCGACGAGGACAGCATTGCTACGCTGATGAAGGACTTTAACTGGCGATTCTCCAACGACCGCAATTCCCTCCCTCAAACTGACGAAGATCGCGCGTTCAATCTAGTTGCGCAAGCTGCCGAGATTGTTGATTATCGCCTGCCGTTTGTCGAGGAATCTCAGGCGCAGGCCCTTATCGACCAGGGAAAGCGTCTCCTCAACAAAGCAATTCAGCTGGACCCCAACTGTTTTGATGCCCAGCGGATGCTCCATGCTTCAAATAGCAGGCTTTTTGACGCCTACTACCAGTTCCTTGTGGAGAAGCTCCCCCAGGTAGAAGCCGCGTGTTACCAGAAGGCGCAAGAGTCCTCGCAGGGACTTCCCGCCGAGCAGGCAGAACTTGCCCAGAGGCTGGCAATCAACCCCTATAAGCGCTGGTTGGCAACGCTTTCTTCTCGCGCGCTTATCTGCGGCCGCAACAAAGACGCCATCGCATATGGCGAGAAGCTCCTGGAGCTTGACGCTGCGGACGCGGCCGATGCTCGTTTTACACTTGCGCTCGCATACGCAAAACTCGAGGACGAAGACGCCCTCGACAACCTCATGGACAAGTACCGCAAGCTAGATCCTCCTCGTGGGGCAGATGACCCGTGGATTTTGCTGGCTCGCCTGGCTATTCACTTCAAGAAGCGTGAGCTGGTTGAGGCAGAACACTACCTTGACCTGCTGATTGAGCGCTATCCCGAGGCAACGCTTTGCTGTTTTGTGCAGAAGGATTTGCCCGAGGGAGAGTTCTCGCGCCTTAACGTGCTCCCCTATTCTGAGGACGAGCTCATTATTGCCATTGCAGAGGCAACGGTGCTGCTGCAGGAAGGAAATGACCTGATAGGACGCGGTGTTCTTGGCCGTTGGCTTGCAGATCAAGTTAGGGCGAGAGACCCAAAGACCGTTGAACTTGCAGAAAAAGAGCTGCAGATGCAGGCAAACGCCTTGTTTGCTTCGGCAGATTCTTTCCCTGGTGGATCCGACTTCCCCGACGGCCCGATCGGCTCCGGTCCCGCTGGCCCGCGACCAGGCGGACCGCATATCGACGGGCCAAATAATCCACACCCAGGTGGTGATGCAGAGTGATTAAGCATTCCGCTAACGATATGGTCAGCGAGCAAGTAGATCGCCTGGTAGCTAAGTGTGCTCGAGAAAAGAACATCGTCTCTGAAGCTGCTCTCTACGAGTTGAAGCTTGCGGTAGAGGCTTCCCCTGAAGACTTCATTGCTGACGAGGAAGAAAAAGCTTTTTCTCAATACGTCAACGTCATTGGCAAGTATCAGGCTGGAATTACTAAAGAAATTGATTCCGATGCGGACTTCTTTTCAAGCCGTATGGATTTGCTCAACTTCTTGCATAATCAGATGACAAATATTACTGAAAACCCAGCGCTTAACAGCACAAGTATCAATCTTGAAGCACAGAGAATCCTGGCGCAAATCTCCAACAATCATCCTGCAGCAATCCTCAACGACCTGCTTGACCTGCAAAAAGAATTTGACCCCATCTTTAGGTCAAAGCTAGAACAAGCAAAGCAAAATCACGGCGACGCTTGGGTCTGCGCTGAAGCTCGACCACTTTTGCGCCTCTATGCACAGATCGCCCAGGTAGCAACAGATTGCGCCTGCTTCAAGCTCTCCAAAAAAGCCTGCGAAGATCTCTTATTCTTCTCGCCAACAGATTTACTGGGTGCGCGTTTTACCTTGGCATATGTTCTTGCTCGCCTGGAAGATGAGGAGGGGCTCCACAAGCTGGACGAGAGCTGTGGATATCAGTCAAATGCCTGGATGCGTCTGGCGTTTACGCTGCTGTTCTTCAAGTTGAATCGCATGCCCGCGGCAAAGCGCGCGCTGAAAGGCTTTGTCAACCTTGGCGAGGGAGCGGCATATGCGCTGTTCAGGCCATCTTTTGTTGATCTCTACATTCCGTGCAGAATTAACTTTACGCCTGACACGTTTGCCGAAAACGTTATCGCAGTTCACGAAGCTGAGGCGATTATCGCTGACGTACCGGAATTTATTTCATGGGCAGAGTTGGTGCCCGGCGTAACTCAGAGTGCTCGCGACTACGCGTTTAAGGCCGGGCTGGACTGGTGGGAAAACGAAGAATAGATGAAAGCTCAAAATCGCTTCGTTTAGCCCTAGAAATCTGCAGCATCTTTGCTATACTTTTTCTTCGCGTCCCCATCGTCTAACGGTTAGGACATCGCCCTTTCAAGGCGGCAATACGGGTTCGATTCCCGTTGGGGGCACCATAAAACGCAAATCCCAAGGCAGCGCACGCTCCCTTGGGTTTTTGTTTTTAAGCCTTTTAGGTCCTATCTTCTTGGATCTTTATTTAACAGTTGGCGAGAAAAACCTCTTGTAGACCCTCAACCGATAGCCCAGCACGCGCAAGAATGTTGTGGTGAACGTCTGCCTCAAAGTATTTATCGGGCATACCTACACGAATTACCTGCGGACATGCGCCTGAAGCGCTAATCTGCTCGAGAACTGCACTGCCAAACCCACCCAAAACGCTGTGCTCCTCGACAGTAATAATCACGTCAGAATGCTGACAAATTTCCGTCAAAGAAGCGTCAAGCGGCTTGATGCTCGACACGCCGTAGACCTCGATGTTTGTCCGGACAGGAGCAGCAATCTGCTCTGCAGCTCGCTGAACTGCCTCGACGACTCTACTGGTTATCGCACCCGTTGCAAGTACGGTTATGCGCTTCGGAAGAGGGGTAGATACGGTTCCGACGGCTGTGACTTCGGTAGCTACAGCTTCGGTGACCGCCACGCCGTCTACGCTTGCCGTGTCCGCCGCACAAGCCGACTCAAAGAGTTTCTCGACACCGGAGGCATCAAAAACGTAACCGTCTGGATGCAGATTAACGCCATCGCACGAGGTCATACGCACGTAAGCTGGTCGTGGATGCTTTGCAAGCTCCATGAGCGTTGCGGCAAGCTGGGCGTTATCAACCGGATTGAACACGGAAAGCCCGGGTATGGTTCTGGTAACCGCAATGTCCTCCACCGCCATGTGAGATGGTCCCGTAGCTGCGGATTCACAGCCGGCAGCAACACCCACAAGCACCACGGGCGACTTCATCATGCCAAGGTTGACGCGAATCTGATCGAGCGTTCGAGAGGTCACAAACGTGGCATAGCACGGCGCAAAGACGTGGAAGCCCTCATTTGCGCAGGCAGATGCCACTTCAATAAGGTTTTGCTCCGCAATTCCGCACTGAATATAGCCATCTGGTCGAAGCTCTCGGAAGCGGTCCAGATTCAAACGGCGACCATAATCGGCAACGGCAACAGTTAGCAACTCGTCATCCTCGGCAAGCTTACCCATAACCCAGCCGAACACTTCTTTTGTATTCATACCCGCGAGCAACTGCGACTCTTCAGCAGAAATTTGCGCTGGTTGCAAAGATGTATCTAGCATGAGCATGCCTCCTCTGCGACTTTTAGATCAAGTAATGCCTGCTCATAGAGGTCGTCCGTCACGCATGCATCGTGGAACGAGACGTTATTCTCGGCAAATGAAAGTCCCTTGCCCTTGATGGTGTGCGCAATAATCGCGCGAGGCCTGGAAGTTTGCTGCCTCAGGGCGTCGTACAGCGCAAGCACATCATGGCCATCTACCTCGACGGACTCGAAGCCAAACGCATCAAACTTTCTTGCAATTGACCCGGTGTCCAAAATGGACGCGCAAGGGCCGTCCAGCTGCATGCGGTTCTGGTCAACAATGACCGTCACGTTGGAAAGCTGGTTGTGGCCGATAAACGCAGCGCTCTCCCAAATGGAGCCCTCGTCGCACTCGCCGTCGCCCAAAATACAAAAAACGCGAGAAGGAAGATCTTTTCGGCGAAGACTCAGCCCCAGGCCAGCGGCGTAGCCCAAGCCCATACCAAGGCTGCCGCCAGAGATTTCAAAGCCGCGCTGAGGATCTCGCAGTGGATGCTTAAAGAGAACAGCATCGGGCCCAAAAACTCCGCGGTCGATGTCTTCTTGAGAGATCATTCCTGCACGTAGAAGAGCTGGGAACAGCGCCAGCGATGTGTGAGCTTTGGAGAGAATCAAGCGGTCCCTGAGCTCCCACTCGCAATCCCTATTACCTACCTGCATAACCT
>JABZGZ010000078.1 GCA_015259105.1 Atopobium sp.
ATCCTTATCAGGTCTTCCTTTATATACGACAGTCAAATGGCGTCAGTGAATCTTTTAGAGTCAACTTCCGTACATGATTTTGAACTCGTTGTATCAAGAGATTTAGTCTACAAAAATCATGCATGGACTGGTCAGGCGTCTGTTTTTTACCAAGGTGGCTGTATCGGGTCTGTGGGCATACATGCCAAAGAACCAATCTTACGAGAAACGCATCTGTGCTGCGAAGGGAGGTTTACTCGGTATAAAGATAAAGAGTTTTCAGAAGAACAATTTAAGAGGGGAGTACTTGGTTCAATTCAGGTAACCAAGGTAAATTCCTCAACTTATGAAGAGGGAGTTATTGGAGAAGTTGCTCAATTTAGAGAAAGCTGCATTTCTCAACTTCAACCAGAGGCGAGCTTTGGTCGAGCATTAGCTGCATGTGGCCTTTGTGCCTATAGGCCTAGCTTGTATAGCTTTAACATTCCAAGAATATTTATGCGCTGTGGTCTTATGCACCTTATAGCCATATCTAGTTGTCACATGGTAATTCTCTCTACCTTTATTGATGCTTTGCTTAAAAAGTTGACGTTAAAGCCATTTTTGAGAGGAGTATTGAATTTATTTCTACTCAGTAGTTACGCGCTTTTTTGTGGATTACCTGCGTCTGCAATAAGGGCAATACTTCTTGTTGAACAAAAATACGTTATGCAATGTGTTGGCAGGAAACAACACACGCTATCTGCTGTTTCTACACTGGCTCTACTTATGCTCTGTGTTGATCCACAGCTGAGCGTAAACATTGCTTTTACCTTGTCTTTAGCTTGTATTTTTGGAATGAATGTATACGGTGGTCTAGCTCAGTACTATGCAAAAATTGCGTTTCACTTATCTGGCTATGGAAAAGTACAGAAGGTTCTGAGAAAACCGTTTTCTCATGTACGAAACACTATGTGTGCAACAACAGTCGCTCAGCTCTCATGCCTTCCAATTTCATGTGTGTATTTTGGCCACTTTTCGTTACTTGCGCCTCTCTCAAGCGCCTTAATTACAAGCTTGTTTTCTCTTCTGAGCCTATTTGGAATTGGGGCAATAGTTTTTAGTGGCTTCAAGCCAGTTCAAGAAATTGCTCTTTTTCTAGTGGATTCTCTTGGTCAGTTTACAGAGACCCTCGCTTCTTTTTTATCTGAAAGATCTTTTGCAAGCGTGTCGTTAATTGACATGAGTTGGATAGTTTCATTGCTTGTGTTTGCAGCAAAGGTGGCTCTTTACGTGTTTTGGCCAAAAGGGAAAAGAGTAGTTTTATCAGGCATTTGTTTGATGGTGTTTGTGCTTATCTTGGGTTTAAGCATCTACTGGAGGTTTTTCTCGCCAACAAGGATTTGTGTGATGGATATTGGTCAGGGAGATGCCATATTGCTAAGCGATGGCGCGCACTCCCTGCTTGTAGATACAAGCGTGGGAGATGTGGTTAATGATGCTCTGGAGCGACAACATATTTCATATCTTGATGCAATTTTGCTCACACATCTTGATGAGGATCATGCTGGTGGCGTGAGGTACATGGTTGGCTCGGTAAAGACAGGACGGGTATTAGTTGGAGAAGGAATAACAAAACAAGAAAAGCCTGAGTTACAAAAAGCCATTCAGGGGATTTCTGGTAGTGATTCTTATGAAGTTTTATATGGTGATGAGTTTGATGTTGGTCGTTTTCATGTCCGGGTAGTGTGGCCACAGAGGGGATATAAAGCTAAAGAAGCTAATAATGCATCGGTTGAGCTGTATGTGACGTATAACGATGGGCAAAATACTTTAACTACGCTTTTAACGGGAGATGCTGAAAGAGATCAAACGAAAGAGACAGTGATATCGGGTGATGTTGGCGATATCGATTTCTTAAAAGTTGGACATCATGGAGCAGCAAAGTCACTCTATCCAGAAACTGCTCGTGCGCTAAAACCCGAGGTAGCAGTTGCAAGTGCTGGAAAGAATAATCGATATGGACATCCTAAACAGGAAGCGGTGGATATCTTAGAGGGTGTTGGCGCAAGGTTTTATTGCACAAAAGATTATGGAGACGTCACGGTATTTCCTGGCGAACATGGACCTAGGGTGAGCGTGCAACATGCTAAAGTAGATACAGAATTAGAGGAGGAAAAAGATGGCGGAGCAGGCTAAGTTACTAGCTGCATATTTGGCTGTTGGCCCTGATGAGATGAAGCGTGCAAGGGCTATTGATAAGCTTAAAATCCGTCTTAACCAGAGTTTTATTACCTTTAACCTTGATGAGATTTCTGTAAGCGCTGAGCTGACTCCAGAATCTGTTTTGTCTTCTGCTCAAACACTTCCTATGGGTGATTCTAGGCGAATTGTTGTTATTGACGATGCTGGTAAATTGCCTAAGTCTGTATCAGAAGCTCTCGTTGAGTATCTTAAAAATCCTAATCCAACTACTACACTGATGCTTTCTGCACAGACGCTAGCAAAAACTACAAGGCTTTATAAAGCAGTTGATGCATTAGGTAAGCTTGCAGTTATTAACTGTGGTGCTATTTCTAGAAAAGAATTGCCTAAATATATAGGGGATCTTGGAAGAAAGTACGGACTTCAAATTCCAATTAATGTGGCCAATGAGCTTGTAAGTCGTGTTGGCGATAATACCACCATGCTTGATTCTCAAGTTAAATCTCTAGCAGCTCTTCTAGGTCATCCTGGTGCAATTGACATTCAATTTGTAGAAACCCATGTTGCACGAGTAGTGGAAGTCAAGCCATGGGATTTTCTCGACAGTTTGTCAGCGAGAAATGCTTCAAAAGCTTTGGAGCTTTACAGTCAGATGGATGAGTCGGGGGCTATTGGCAATCTGTCGCTTATGACTGGACGTGTAAGAGAACTTATTTGTGCTAGGTCTATGGTTAAGCGCGGTACAGAACGGGAAATTGCCTCAGTTTTAGGTAAGCAGGACTGGCAAGTAAGAAATTATGCACGGTGGGCGCGCCAATTTGCAGATGGCGAGCTTGAGCATATTTTGAGTCTCTGTGCAGATGCAGAACGTGGTCTTAAGAGTGGAGAAGATAAAACAACCACAATGACCAAGCTTATCTTTGCTCTATGTGGCGTCTCAAATGTGTAGATTCAAAGAATTAAGGTAAGAAAAAACGGACTCCAAAGAGTCCGTTTTAAAAAGTTAAAAGTAGATAAGAACTACTTAAGGGTGTTAACAAGCTTCTGAACGCCGCTCTTACGCTGAGCAGCCTGATTCTTGTGTACGATGCCCTTAGAAGCAGCCTTGTCAAGAAGACGGGATGCCTTGTTAGCTGCAACCTGTGCGTCCTCAAGCTGGCCTGCCTCAACAGCAGTACGAACTGCCTTAATAGCAGTCTTAAGCTCGGAACGGACAGCCTTGTTGCGCTGGCGTGCCTTCTCAGCGGTGAGAATACGCTTCTTCTGAGACTTGATGTTAGCCACGTGCGGTTCCTTTCGGTGTTTACTATGTGAGGCCTCTTCGCTGAGACACGTTTGAGGCAGCTTTAGAAGTATAGCACGAAGGGGGTACTTTACGCTATTATTTTCCTTATGAATACACAGGATACTTCACATATTCGCAACTTCTCTATTGTTGCGCACATCGATCACGGTAAATCTACCATCAGTGACCGTATTTTGGAGCTTACTCATACCGTTGAAGAACGCGATATGGAGTCACAGCTCTTGGACACTATGGACATTGAACGTGAGCGTGGAATTACCATCAAATCAAACGCCGTCCGCGTCATGTATGACGCAGATGATGGAGAGCGCTATCAGTTCAACCTGATTGACACTCCAGGCCACGTTGACTTTACCTACGAGGTCTCAAGGTCTTTGGCTGCCTGCGAAGGAGCGGTGTTGGTTGTTGATGCAACGCAAGGCGTGGAGGCTCAAACAGTCTCAAACGCTATGCTTGCTATGAACGCCAACCTGGATATTGTTCCTGCAATTAATAAGATTGATCTTCCGTCTGCTCGTCCTGAAGAGGTTCGTGCAGAAATCGAGGATGTTCTTGCAATCCCAGCTGATGATGCCGTATGCGTTTCCGGCAAGACTGGCGAGGGTATCCATGAGCTTCTTGAGGCTTTGGTGTATTTGGTTTCTCCTCCAAAGGGAGACCCCACGGCACCTCTTAAGGCGCTTATTCTTGACTCGTACTTTGACCAGTTCAGAGGCGTTGTAGCTACAGTACGTGTTTTTGATGGCTCAATCAAAGCCGGCGATCAGCTCCTTATGATGCAGGGCTCTACGCCTTTTCTTGTTGAGGAAGTTGGTGCTAAGAGACCTCTTGAGATGGCTGTTGACCAGCTTTCTGTTGGTGAAGTTGGTTATGTGGTAACTGGCCTCAAAGACCCTGAAGCTGTTCGTGTTGGAGATACGCTTACCTATAAGCAAAATCCATGCGCAGAGCCACTGCCGGGTTATCGCGAGGCAAAACCGATGGTATTTACTGGTCTTTTCCCCGTAGATAACAAGCAGTATGAGAACCTCCGCGATGCACTTGATAAGCTGCACGTCAACGATCCATCACTTACGTGGTCACCAGAGACTTCTGTGGCTTTGGGATTTGGCTTCAGAGTAGGATTTTTGGGCCTTCTCCACATGGAAGTTGTTAAAGAACGTCTTGAGCGTGAGTTTGATCTTGACTTGATTGCTACCAGTCCATCTGTTGACTATCACGTCTATAAGACCGATGGAACTATGATTGAGATTACCAGTCCTCAAGATCTTCCAGAGGTCACCAAGATTGACCGCATTGATGAGCCGTACCTCAAGGCAAAAATTATTGTGCCTCCCGAGTTTGTTGGCACGGTTATGCAGCTTGTTGTTGATCATCGTGGCGTATCTGAGGACATGGTGTATTTGTCTGATAAGTCCGTTGAGATGATCTTTAGTATTCCTCTGGCTGAGCTTATCTTGGACTTCTTTGATCAGCTTAAGAGTAGAACTAAAGGCTATGCCTCACTTGACTATGAGTTTGATTCATATCGTACTTCTGACCTGGTTAAGCTTGATATCTTGCTTGCTGGAGACGTTGTTGATGCG
>JABZGZ010000079.1 GCA_015259105.1 Atopobium sp.
CCTCATCAACCAGCAAGCGCCCGTCGGCCGACGACCGCGCCGCAGCTCGCACCGACGCCGCAGCCCGCACCAGCGATGACGCTGCGACCCGCACCGTCGCCGCAGCCGTGACCAGCGCTGACGCCGCGGCAAAGCCGGTCACGTACACGTACGACCGACGTCGCTACGTTATCGACGTGCTGCTGCCCAACTACGTCTCAATCGTCGTGCTCATTGCAGCAGTCGTGCTGTTTGCGCTCGGGTTTATCCGCTGGTTAATGCTCTTTCTGGTTGTGGTTTGCCTGTACTCGATTCTCAACGCGTTTCTCGCGCATGCCTATCCTGAACAGGTTATTCTCGCCCCAGACTCAATCACATTTGTAACGGGTAAACACAAATCAACCTACAAGTTGTCCCAGATTACGCAGATTCGCGTGCGAGAGGCCCCGCAAGGACTGCGTTCGTACGTGCGCATCAACAAGGCCACGCCGCTGCAGGGTCGCTTCTACCTGACCTGCGGCGATATGACCGACGCGCAGGGCAACGACGCCCGAGAGGTCTACAAGCTGCTGCTTGACCTCGAGGCAAAACTAGATCCCGACGGATTGCGCGTGCGAGCGCGCCGCCAGCAACAGAAAGGGGAGTAGCAATGGCTACAACCGACGCCGAGCTCCTAAAGCCCGAGCTTGTTTTCTTTGACATTGAGGCCAAGGACGCCTTTGAGCTGTTTGACCAGCTCGAGACCCGCCTGAGCAACCTCGGCTACATCAAGAACACCTGGAAAGACGCCATTTCAACTCGCGAGAAGAACTATCCAACCGGACTCGCTTTTCCTGCAGGTGAGATCGCAATTCCACACACCGATCCCGTCAACCTTGAGAAGCCTTACATCGCAATCGTGAAGCCATCCAGCCCAATCAACTTTGAGCCAATGGGCGGCGACGGCGACACTGTTCCAGCAAAACTTGTCATTAACCTGGGTATTATGCGTGACGGCGGCCAGGTAGAGATGCTCCAGAGCCTGATGGGCATCTTCATGGACGAGGCAAAGTCTGCCGACGTCTTTGGCCAGACCACCGCAGAAGGCATGGTCGCTGCGTTCTCCAAGTACCTCTCCGAGTAGCGCGAACTGTCGCGAACGGCTACAGGTGCGGCCGCAACTGGCCGTGTGCATACGTGAACGTGCGCACGAACGTGTGCACGAACATGCACAAGCGGCCATGAAGGTTCGCTTGCTCGCAATGATCATTGAGATTTGCACGTTAATGAGCCCCAAACTTTGGTTTGGGGCTCATTTTTGGCGAATTTGGGCCTAAAAAGGTAAAAAATGCGTTTAGTTGGTGTATTCATTTTGAAAATGAGATGTTTTGACTCAATTAGTAAAAGAAATAGTTAAAACTATTTCGCTTATCCTGGGCAAACGCTAATATAAAAAGTTGAACTAAATCTCTTCATTCCCAACTAAACGCATTTTTTACCGCCTGAAGTCCCAAAAAAGGTGATTTTTCACATCATCGAATTATTTTGTGTATATAGCGTAACGAATATGCAATTTCATGCATAATGACGTTTCTAGCCGCGAAAAAGACGTATCGCTACGGTGACAGCATTGCAAAACGCCCTGTTCTGCGCATCTTAACGCATACTCCCACTAGGTCGCGGTCATGTCGCGCCCACAGTACGCCATCTACCTGCGCTTCACGCGCTACAGCTGCTTGACGCTCTTTCGCGAAACTACGGTGGTATGCAGCTGCGAAATACAAGGCGCGTAATGGGCGTCAGTCGTCTGGTCAATGAGGCGTTTAACTGCGATTTCTCCCATTTCGTGCTTGGGAACGTGCACGGAGGTAAGCGAAGGCTGGATCAGCTTGCAAATGCGGTCGTCGTCAAAACCCACAACCGAGACATCGCTCGGGACGTCAATACCCAGCTCACGTAGGGCGCGAACAACGGTTGCTGCCAAGCTATCGCTCTCGCAGAAAAACGCGGTAGGCAGCGAGTCGCGCCTCTGTTCCAGCCAATCGACCAGTTGGCGATAGGCCTCCTCGGGCGCCGAGTCGACAAGCACGCGGTTGTTCTCGTCAAACGGGAATCGCATGTCGTCCAGCACGCGGCGCATGCCATGCTCACGCAGGGGATAGTTCTTGCAGCGCTCCACGTGGCCGACGTACCCGATGGCCTCGTGGCCGTGCTCAACCAGCAGCGTGCACGCGCGATACGCTGCGGTTTCGTTAGCGGTAACCACGCAGTCGAACGGCAGCTTGTCGCTCCAGCTGTCCAGAATCACCAGCGGCAGGCTAAACTCCTCCAGCAAGGAAAACTGATCGTCGGAGACAATCTCGGTGGCGAGAAGAACGACGCCAGCTCCCTCGTTCTGTTCCAGCTCTGCAATGTTTTTCCTGCTAGTAACGGGGTCGGGGAGGTCCAAGGTTACCATCGCCGACGGCAGCCCAAGCCTGCGAGCAGCTCGTTCGATGCCGGTATAAACACCTGCTTGAAAGGCGCTTTCGTCGACGATGCGGCCGTTGACGCGTGCAATCGCAAAAATGATGCGAGAAATCTGAGCCGAGCGGCTGTACCCAAGGCGTGCAATGGCCTCCAGGATGATGTGGGTTGCCTTGGCTCCGACGTTGCCTTTTTCGTTGAGGACATTAGAGACGGTTGCAGGAGAGTAGCCTGTTTCAGCAGCTACATCGCGGATGCTTACCCTTGTCATTGCGTCCTCCTCAAACGTCAAATAAACAACTCAACTAATACGTTAAAAACGTTTTACCTGCAAGTACTTCATAAAACTAATACATCCACTATATAAAAGTTGTATAGATAAAACAACGTGGACAATCTTGTTTAATTTGTTTACAATACCAACGTTAAGTGTTTAGAAGCCGAGAAACCCGGGCAATAAACAGGTAACATCGGCACAAAGGTTGATGCGCCAGCGAAGCCGCGATCACGGCAGCCGTTCGCAGCACGCGACCGCACGGTAGCCGTTCGCAACACGGCAGCTAGCAGCACATCAACCACATATTAGGGCGAGAAAATCTCGTTCTATCTCGAAGGAGAAGACATGAAAAAGGTAGTCGTAGCTTGTGGTTCCGGTATCGCAACCTCTACTGCTGTTGAGGCAAAGGTCAAGGATCTTCTCGATTCCAACGGCCTTGCTGGAACTTACAACATTGTTAAGTGCTCCATTGGCGAGGCAGTCAGCCAGTGCGCAGACGCAGATATCCTCATTGCAACTACTGAGGCACCTGCAAGCATTACCTGCCCATATGTCAGCGGCGTTCCTTTCCTCACCACCATTGGTAAGGCAGCTGCTGAGCAGCAGATTCTTGACATCCTCAAGTAAGTAGTTCGGTAATTTACACCCGCTCGCCAACGGTTGTCTGCCAGGCCACGCGCCAACGGCTGATTGCCAACGGCGACGGGTGTTTGTGTTTTTGTTCGAAAGAAGGTAAGTGTGGAAGTAGTAATTTCATTCTTCTCGTTCCTTCAGGGCCTCGGTGTTGCAGTCATGATGCCAATCATCCTGACTATCATCGGTTGCGCTCTGGGAGCAGGCTTTGGTAAGAGCCTCAAGGCTGGCCTTATGGTCGGCGTTGGCTTTATCGGCCTTAACCTCGTCATCAACCAGCTGTTTGGTACCGCAATTGGACCTGCAGTTCAGGAGATGATTCACCGCTTTGGTCTGACCCTCAACGTCATCGACGTCGGTTGGCCAGCAGGTGCAGCAATTGCACTCGGCACCACCATTGGTCTGGTTATCATTCCTTTGGCACTCATCGTTAACCTGCTTCTTGTCCTGGTTAACTTCACCCAGACGGTCAACGTCGACATCTGGAACTACTGGCACTACGCATTCGTCGGCTCCCTTGTTGCAAACGTTACCAACAACATCATGCTTGGCTTCGCTGCAGCAATCATCGACGAGGTCATCCTGCTTGTTCTTGCTGACGCAACCGCAAAGGACGTCCAGAAGGCACTTAACATGCCAGGCGTTTCTATCTCCCAGGGCTTCTCGCTTGCTTACGCACCAGTTGCTATGGGTCTGAACTGGCTGATCGATAAGATCCCTGGCGTTCGCGACATCGACATTGACGTCGAGTCTATGCAGAAGCGTTTTGGCGTCTTCGGCGAGCCACTGTTCATCGGTACCGTTATTGGCCTCATCATCGGCTGCGTTGCATACTTCGACGCTGCTGACATCGCAGGCTCCATTACCAAGATCCTGACCATCGGCGTCACCCTTGGCTCCGTTCTGATCCTCATCCCTCGTATGGCAGCTCTCCTGATGGAAGGCCTCCTGCCAATCTCCGAGGCAGCTTCTAACTTTATCCAGCAGCGCGTTAAGAACCGCGGCAACATCTGGATTGGCCTCGACTCTGCAGTTGCAGTTGGCCACCCAGTAACCCTGTCCCTGGCTCTTATCTGCATTCCTCTGATGGTTCTGTTTGCACTTCTGCTTCAGCCAGTTGGCAACCAGACTTTGCCATTCGTTGACCTTGCTGCTGGCACCTACATGCTCGCAGTCGCAGTTCCTGTCTGCAAGGGTAACGGCTTCCGCGGCCTGATTATCGGCATTGTTTCCGTCATCATTGGCCTGCTGATCTCCACCGCTCTTGCTCCACTCATCACACAGTCTGCAACTCAGGCTGGCTTCGACATCGCAGCTGCAGTTGGTAGCACCGGCGTTGCTGGTTCTTCCCTGATTACCGTCCTTTCCGACGGCGGCAGCCCACTGTCCGGCCTGTTTGTCCTGTTCTCCAGCATCAACCCAATCGTTGGCGTTGTAGTAACCGGCGCAATCGCTTGCGCACTTGCTGTGTGGAACCGCAGCCGCATCCTCAAGGAGGCTGCTGCAATGCACGAGGCTCAGGAGGCTTAGTCTCGTCCCGAGCAGTCCTCGTTGCCTACAAAAATCGCAAGGAGGCTCGTCCAGGTTCCACTTGGCGAGCCTCTCTGTTTACCGCTTGACCTAAAAGGCGAGAAACCATGTC
>JABZGZ010000007.1 GCA_015259105.1 Atopobium sp.
TTTTTGATCAATTTAATGACACGTTTGACGCCGCAGCCTCTGGACCTACAACAAAAAAGAAACCTCGGGGTGACTTACGTCATCTCTCCGAGGTAACCGATAAACTCAAAGATAAATTTGGTTCAGATGCCGTGCAGTATGGTAGAGACCTACGCTTTGAGCATCGCGTTTCTGACACCATGCCTACAGGCAAAAACGAGCAAATCTAGGACACTAAAACTACTCAGTAGGATCAGCAGATTCTGGAAGATTGTCTACCAGGTCATCCTCAGAAAGCTCAAAAGCTGGAGCCAAAGCATCTTCTGGAAGATCAGCGTAAGGAATCTCAGAAGTCATAGCACCTTCGATATCCAGCTCTACACGAGGAGCATCTGCCCAAAGTCGCTCAAGACGATAGTAGGACCTTACCTCAGGCTGGAATACGTGAACAACAACTGAACCGTAATCAATAAGAATCCAATTAAGACCGTCACGACCCTCAGTAGAAATTGGACGAATGCCACAGTTTGCCGTGACCTTCTCGCGAACTTCATCAACAATAGCGTCAGCTAAACGAGCATTTCCACCAGTGCAGATAACAAAATAATCGCAAACGTCACTGAGACCAGTGAGGTCAAGCACAAGAATATCTTCAGCTTTCTTCTGATCTGCAGCAATTGCAGCAGTCTTTGCAAGCTCAAGTGAAGTTACAGCCATGTATTTCTCCGTTTTCTCATGTAGCCAGGCTACTTAGATGTCTTCTCAATCATCTCATTGTATAGTGCAATTGAGTTTGGATACAAATAACTCCTCGATGAAATTACATACCTCATCACACCACAAAATGCGCTCTCGTAAACTTCATCAAGAGAACCACCCTGTAGATAAACTTCACGAACAGTCGCAACAGCTTCAAAATCTGGACGCAATGGCTCAATAAGATCAGCTACATACAATATTTTGTCCAGCGTGCTCATCTGGTAATCGCCCGCGGTATGTTTTTGAATGGCGCTGAGGACCTCTTCAGAAAGCCAGGGGTATATAGCTGGTAAGGTTTTTGCGGCGAGAGGACCGTGCAAGAGTCCCACAATTTTCTGATAGGGAGCTTCTACATGAATACGAAATTGCTCTGCCAACTCAAGAGTTTCTGCATCAGAAAGCAACTTCTCCCAATCGTGCAAAATACCTGCAATACGAGCACTAAACATATCTGCGCCATAGACCTGCGCGAGGGTTTCTGCACAATGTCCTACAGAAATAGAGTGCGCAAAGCGCTTGGGATTCTTGTGGTGCATATGAGTCTTTAGATCAGACTCAAGCTGATCAATGAGCGCCTGTTGTTCTGCGGTGTAGACAATATCTTTTGCTATAAGTGTTCTTTCCATTATGTCCTACAAAGCTTAGAGTCAAATCACATATTTATCTGTATGACACTGCCTTGCTGCTAGCGTATGATCTCTGAGCAGCGGATTTCTTGAGCCTTGACTACTTAATTAAGCGGTGTTGTATCAGCGCCATAAAGCCCATGCTTGTGAATGTAACCTGTTACAGAATCGGGAGTTAGATATCTGAGGCTCTGACCATTTTGAACTCTACTACGCAGATAGCTTGATGAGATTGCTAGTGCGGGAACCTCAAGATAGGTTACCTTGAAGTCATAAGGTGAGCCTGCAATAACCTTTTGAGCACGACTCAGCTCATAACCAGGACGTGTTGCAGCAACAAAGTGAGCAAGCTCAGCTACGGTCTGTGCATCTTTCCAGGTGACAATATCAGCAATTGCATCGGCACCAGTAATAAAGAAAAATTCAACGTTAGAGGGATATACCTTACGCAATCTTCTGAGCGTATCAGCGGTGTAGGTGATGCCCTCATAATCCACCTCAAAACGAGAAGCAACAAAATGAGGATTATCTGAGGTTGCCAGAAGCGTCATTGAGTAACGGTCTTCTCCCCTGGTAACTCCCTTATTTTGTTTGAACGCAGGGCGACCAGCAGGCATAAAGACAACCACATCAAGATCCAAATCATCATATGCCTGCTCAGCGGCTACCAAGTGACCGTTATGAATGGGGTCAAAGGTTCCACCCATGATTCCCAGACGATAGGTGCGGTTTTTATCCTGTCCCAAACGAGGCAGGCCAGGGTGCATGTTATTTAAGACGTCGGCTGCCATACTCTACTCAGTTTCTGAAGAAGCCTCAGCTACATGAGACGCATCAGATGGAACCTCTTCAAACTCAACATCTTCAAATTGCTGATCTGAAGCGTCCTCATCAGGAATCTCTATACCATCTGTATTTGGTTTATTTGGATCCTCATAGGTAAAGGTGAGCTCAAGAATACGAATCTCATCGCCGTCAACTGCACCAGCCTTTGCCAGCTGTACTTCAAGACCCATACGATCAAGACGACGCTGTAGATATGCCACAGCCTCATCATTGTCCCAATCGGTCTGAATAACCATACGCTCAATCTGACCGCCGGAGACACGCCACGCATGACGCTCTTCTCGCTCAATGCGAAGCTTGCTGTCACGACGAAGTCGCTGGTTCTCCCAAGATTCGCTGCGATCAACCGTAGGCGTAGTAATGGCAATTTCTTTGCGGAGCTCTGCCACTTCTGCAGCACAGGTAGTAACAAAGTCATCAAGATTTAAACCTGTTACCGTAGAGATAGCAAAGAAAGTCCTGCCATCTGCCTCAGCGGCTTTTCTGAGAGCCTCGATGGCATCTTCTGTACCAGGCATATCGCACTTGTTTGCAACCACAATCTGAGGGCGATCAGCGAGCTTTGAAGCGTATGCTTTGAGCTCCTCGTTAATGGCGTGGTAGTCCTCTACAGGATCTCTACCTTCATAGCCACCAGTAACGTCGACCATGTGGACAATAAGCGCTGTGCGCTCAATATGACGAAGGAACTGGTGACCTAAGCCCTTACCCTCAGAGGCACCCTCGATAAGACCAGGGACGTCCGCGCAGACAAACGACTGACCGTTCTGTGCGCGAACAACACCCAAGTTTGGAACAAGGGTGGTAAAGGGATAGTCAGCAATCTTTGGACGAGCAGCACTGATGCGTGCGATAAGGGAACTCTTGCCAACAGAAGGCATGCCCACCAAAGCCACATCAGCCATGAGCTTCATCTCTAGCTCAATCCAATGCTCTTGGGCTGGCTCGCCCTTCTCGGCAAACGCAGGCGCACGCCTCACTGAGGTAACAAAGTGAATGTTACCGCGGCCACCATTGCCACCAGGAGCAACAACTACCTGCTCACCGGGAGAAGTAAGATCGGCAATCTCGTAGAGTGGCTCTTGCGTTTCTGAATCAAGCTCGCGCACAACGGTTCCCAGAGGCACCTTGAGCAGCAAATCCTGTCCGTCAGAGCCATGACGGCGAGCGCCCTTACCGTGGGTACCACGCTCGGCCTTAAAGTGATGCTTGTAGCGGTAATCAATCAGGGACGAAAGCTGCGCGTCTGCAACAATGACAACATTGCCGCCGTGACCGCCATCGCCACCGTCAGGACCGCCTTTTGGAACATATGCTTCTCGACGGAAAGACATGCAGCCTGCGCCGCCGTCTCCGCCTTTAACGTTAATGTGACAAAGATCAGTGAAAGTTTCCACGTGTCCTCCTTCTAATACCTTAATGTTACGGCATTTACCAGCGAAGCATAGTGAAAACGCGAGAAGTTCTTATGAGAACACGAGGATAACAACAATTACTGCAACACCAAAAATCATCAAAGCAAAGTCTGATGGAGCCAAAGGATAGCGTTTAAATGCAGATGAAGCGTTCCTTAAATAAAAACCTCGCTGCTCAGCTGCAAGTGCCGAAGCATCAGCTTTTTTAACCGATCCTACCAGCAGAGGAACAATCAAAGGCATAGTGAGCTGGAGTTTCTTAATTGGATTTTTGGTATCAAACTCAACGCCACGAGCCATCTGAGCCTCCATAATATGGTTCATCTCTGAAGCAAAGACAGGCACAAAGCGCAAAACCGTTGCAATGGTAAATGCATAAGGATAAGGAACATGCGCCACTTCTACAAGCGCATTCATCAGATCTTCTACACGCATAAGCGAAAGCATAGAAAGCAGTGGCAGTGCCAGCGCGATTGTTTTGAGAGCAACGTTAAAGCCGTGCTCTAAACCACCTACCGTGATGAATAAAAAGAGCACTTGACCAGCAGGGGCAACAAGCGTCTGCACAACGCACAAGATAAGACCTAAGACTGCAAAGCCAAATACCAGCTTAAAAGTCTTCTGAGCGTTCTGCGAGATAACTCCCACAAGAATGGTGAGCGCGAGTACCGCAAGTACCTCAAGCGTTCCCTGCGCGGCAAGAGCGGCTACAAAAAGTTCAAGCGCAAACACAAGTTTGGCCACAGGATTTGCCTTATGAAGGAAGCTTGTTCCTTCGGTGTAATCAATAACACTACCCACGAGGAGCCTCCTTACCATTAAGCGTGGCTGCAATACGAGCAATCTCAAACTGGTGCTGCAATGCCCCAAGCACCTCTGAAGCACTGCTAAGCCCAGTAAATGATGAATCCACGTGCGCTCCAGCAAGCTTTGACAGCTGAATCATCTGAGGAGCCTCAACATATGCTTCTTTCAAAACTTCATCTGTCGAGAAGATCTGTGTAACTTCCCCATCATCTAACACGCTACCATGAGCCATAACGACAATTCTTGTGGCAAAGTCCAGCACAACCTCCATGTCATGACAGACCATAAGAACTGCACAGCCCTTCTCGCACAGTGATTTGACCATATCCATGACCTGCATACACTCTTTGTAATCCAGGCCCGAAGTTGGCTCATCAAGCACAAGAATATCTGGTTCGCAGGCAACCACGGACGCAAGCGCTACCATCTGACGCTGTCCGCGAGAAAGCATAAACGGCGACGCGTCCGCATCAAGCCCCATGCGATCAATTACTTCAAGCGCTTTCTTGCGAGCATCTTCTGCAGACACGGCCTTGAGCACAAGACCAAACGCAATCTCCTCAAGGACACTCTCTTTGCAAATCTGGTAATCGGGATTTTGGAACAGTGTAGAGACGTGTTGAGCAATCTGCGACGTCTTCCAATCCTTGCACGATGCACCCTTAATCTGAATGTCTCCAGATCGAGGACGCAACAGGCCATTTACCAGCTTAGTTAGAGTTGTTTTACCTGCACCGTTTTGGCCGACAAGTGCCACAAGCTCGCCAGAGTGCAAGCTGAGAGAGACGCGCTCAACGCCATCAGTACTCCCCTGATATTTGAAGGTGGCATCAATAACATCAAGAACAGACTGAGTGCTTGGCTGGTCAGCGTCTTGAAGAACACCAATTCTGCCAAATGGACCGCTCGATTCAGCGACCACAGGGCCATCTATTTTTGGAAGATATGTCTCCCCTGCTAATTCAACGTCATTAGTAGCTGATGGCTGAGAGCCCTCTGTAAGAGAAATGCTGCGGTGCTGAAGAGCACCTACACAGCACGCAAGCTGCTTGGCGACTGACTGAACTGACAGTGCAGTTTCATCGCAGTCAGCTCTGTCCGCCTCAGATAACAAGTGAGCATACTCAGACTGATGCGAGAGCTCGTGGACACCCTTTGAGACGCGCACGCAACGAGGAACATCAACACCAACCTCTTGCAGTAAATCTACCTGAGAGAACACTTCCTCACCGCTACCGTATGCGCAAATGGCACCCTTGTTCATAACGGCAATCTTTGAGCAATACTTGGCGAGAAGACCAACTTTCTGCTCAATTACCACAACCGTAATACCTTTGGTTTTGTTGAGCTCTGAAAGCGTCTGGAAGATTAGCTCAGACGACGTTGGATCTAAGGCTGCTGTTGGCTCATCTAGTACCATAACCTGTGGCTGTAGTGCCAAAAGAGCTGCAATAGCAACCTTTTGCTTCTGACCACCAGAAAGAGAGGCAATCTCTCTAAAGCGAAGATTAGCAATGCCAACTGTCTCTAGAGCATAGGTAATTCGTGCTGGAATCTCTGCATGAGGAACAGCAAAGTTCTCAAGACCAAAAAGAAGCTCATCCTCAACAATTGAAGCAACCATCTGCGCATTGATATCTTGGGTAATGGATCCCACAATCTTAGAGATATCAGTTAAGGCTACCGTGCAGGTATCCATTCCAGAGACAAGAATCTTGCCAAAGAAATTACCTCTAAAGTGATGAGGAATGGCGCCAGAGAGCGCAAGAGCAAGCGTAGACTTACCTGCACCAGAAGGGCCAACAATACCTACAAAGTCACCCTCCTGAACGCTCAGCGACAGCTCATTAAGAGCGCGCACCGAGCTATCAGGATAGCTGTATGACACAGATTGAACTTCAATAATTGACACAGTGTTCTCCAGGAAATATATGCGTATCTAAGAACTTATCGGCCCAAAACCTTCTTAAGAGGAGCCGCAAGAACCTGAACAACAATAGCATTAAAGAATGCCGTTCCCACGATGACAGGAAGCATTACGTAGAAAAGCTCAATAGTTGCACCTTTGGCTGGAATAGCAATGGCAGCAAAGATCAGGCCAGAGATAAGAGTGGTTACAAAAGAACCAATTGCTGGCATTACTGGTTTATCTGCAAGAGCAGACTTAGTAAAAGCAAACATAACAAGTGAAGCAACGCCTTCTGCAACAAAATCAGCACCAGGAACAGTTGTGGTCAGCTGAATAACGGTAGCTGCGATAAGGCCAATAACCAGACTCTGAACAGCAGTTGGCTTCAAAAGAAGAATAGCCAGGCAGAACGACGCAATAATGAACTCTGGACCAATACCAATAGCGCTAATTGCCTTACCAACGGTCAGGTTAAGAATAAAACCAGCAGCAATAAGTACGGCAACAAGAACAAGAGAAGTTACATCCAAAACGCCTGCAGACTTTGAAACAGCAACAACGCGTGGTGCCTGCTCAGCAGATCCTGTCTCTGTGTCTGTGGTGCTGACCTGATTGAGATTCTCTGTAGACATACAAACTCCTTTAACGCAAAACAAAATGAACAAACAAAACTTTCAACTAAACGGGTTTCTCACCATCCGGATTTAGCAAGAAACGTACGCACAAAAAAAGCTCTCGGTCACCCGAGAGCCTCTAAATGCGTATGCAGAAGCAACTCATCGCTGACCGGAGAAAGACAAGTTGTTCCACCACCACTGCTGAGTGCATGTAGCGCGCATGATATGTCCTCCTCCCAAAAGCGTAAATTGCAATGTAAGAAGAATACCATTACTTTGCCAGATTGTGTCAAGAAATACATTAAGAAACAAATTAGAAACTGTGAACGGTACGCGTAAGATACCGCGAGAAACAAAAAAAGGGGTCCCGAAGGACCCCTTGAATGAACTGCGAATGTTCAAGAAAACTTATGCCTCAGCAGCAACGACGTTAACGACGTGCTTAGCACCCTTCTTGAACTCAACAACGCCATCGCAAAGTGCAAAGAGAGTGTCATCCTTGCCGCGACCAACGTTTACGCCAGGAGTGATGTGAGTACCACGCTGACGGATGATAATCTGGCCAGCCTTGATTGCCTGACCACCGTAAATCTTAACGCCAAGGCGCTGTGCTTGTGAGTCACGACCGTTGCGGGAAGAGCCGAGACCTTTCTTGTGTGCCATAAATGCTACCTGCCTATCTCAATATCAGAAGTGACCAATTACTCTGCAGACTCGTCGGATGCCTTAGCAGCAGCCTTACGAGCGGTAGGGAGCGCGGTAACCTTCAGCTTAGTAAGGTTCTGACGGTGACCATTGGCGCGGTGATAGCGCTTACGCTTGTGGAACTTGAAGACGAGGACCTTCTTGTCCTTGTACTGCTCAAGAACCTCACAGGTAACCTTCTTAGAGGAAAGAGTGGCAGCGTCAGCAACAACCTTCTTGCCGTCGTTAAGCATAAGAACATCAAGCTTTACCTTATCGCCAGGCTGCGCATCAAGCTTCTCGACGCTGATTACGTCGCCCTTGGCAACCTTATACTGCTTGCCACCAGTTGCTACGATTGCGTACATGTGTGTAACCCTTCATTGCTGATTCTTGCAACGATTAATACTATCTTTGTATTTCTGAAGATCCGAGCAAAGACCTTCGCCGCCGTGACCTGTGGCATCCGCGGGAAACTGTCGGTGTCCCATGTCCCTCGGCGAGAAACACAACTCGAAATAGTCTACTGCATATTTCAGAAAATTCCAAGACAAAACTACATGTTATAGAGGCTTCACAAGGAGTCCATTTTCTGAAACGTGTGCCTGTGAGACTCGACACACCTTCAACGAGTCAATGCCTTGTAGGCCATCCACTCCAGCTTGAGCTGCAATTCTTTGAGCCTCATAAATCAAAACTGCAGGTCTAAGCGCCGCTCTTGGATCTTGGAGTGTATCAAGCTCAAATGAAATGCACGTTTCGGATGAGCTCTCAGAGATGCTGTAGTCCGCAAACGTTGTCTCCAAGTTGACCACTTTTTGCTTGTCTCCGCGCAGATACGTCAGCTCTTTTTTGGCGAGAAGATCCTCAAACCCCCAACGCAACGCCTCGGACCTAAGACCTTCTCCCAAAATGTCACATCTCCAATGAGCGGCATTCAACCATGCTTCAAGCGCTGGCAGTGACCGATCAACGTAGCTGGCAGCAAACGGAGCAAGCGCGGGAGGCGTAGCCGACAACAACCTCTCTAACGCCTCATCCGGGTCCACATATTCTGTGAGCTTCAAGTCAAAGTACTCAGCCTCAGACGAAGCGCCAACAGGAAGCGCCTGAGAGAACTGAACGCCCATGCGCTTTGCAAAGCCATTGCCTACCCTAAACGGCAGCTGAGCTCTACGAACACAGCGCTCAATGGTGCCAATAAGCTCAAGGTGTCCTAGAAACGCAAGGCGGTCATCTTTCTTGTAAGCCACGCGAAGCCTAAAAATCTCTGCTCCACGTTCCGTCATAATCTCTGGCTGAATCTGCGGCCTACCAGCGCGCCAGTCTTTCTTCGCCGGCTCAACCACCTCAGGAGCCACGCCCTCTATCTGCATATCCGTCATGAGCGCACCCCCATCAAAACGTTGTCGACCTTCAAGGTCTGGCATACCGCGCATCCCGTACAAGAGGTAAACGTACAATCGGGTGTGGTGACCTCGTCCATTGCTTTGCGATATTCTCGCTGTAGGTAGCCCTTGGACACGCCAGGAGATGTGTGGTCCCAAGGAAGTTTTGCCTGAATATCAAAGGTTTCTGTTGCAATATCAGACAGCGAGAAACCCAGACTTTCTGCAGCTGCATTCCAAGCATCAAGGTTAAACTCACTGGTCCACGCATCAAACTTGCAACCATTTTTCCATGCCTGGTAAATCAGATCAAAGCCGTCACGGCCCATCTTTGACAGCGCGCCTTCTACCAGCGAAGTGCCAGAATCATGATAGGCAATCTTGAGTCCCCTATCGTGGTTAGAAGACAGTAACAGTTGCTGCCTACGCTGGGCTTCCTCACGAGAAATCTGACCAACCCACTGGAATGGCGTGTAGGACTTGGGTACAAACACGGCAACTGAGGCAGAAACCGTAACGCCCTTGCCACCAATTTCTCGGCCGATGTCCAAAATACGCTTTGCAACTGCGGGAATGGCTTGGATGTCCTCGTCAGTCTCGGTTGGAAGGCCCATCATAAAGTAGAGCTTCATGCGGCGCCAACCGTTTTCAAACGCGTTTCTTGCTGCAGACTCAAGATCATCCTCGGTGACGTTCTTGTTGATAACATCACGCATGCGCTGAGAGCCTGCTTCTGGCGCAAATGTCAGGCCACCGCGCCTTGAGGTAGAAACGGCGTCTGCCATCTCCGCGCCAAACGCGTCCATACGCTGTGACGGAATAGAGATACGCACGCCACGTTTACGCAGGTCAGAATTCATACGGCGAAGAATATAGCCGCACTGAGAGTGGTCTGTTGTAGAGAGCGACGTGAGCGAAACCTCATCATAGCCGCTCTTCAGAAGACCCTCCTCACCTGCTTTAACAATTTGCTGAGCCGGGCGCTCACGAACAGGTCGATACGTCATGCCAGCCTGACAGAACCTGCATCCACGAGCACAGCCGCGCTGAATCTCAAGCGCCAGCCTGTCTTGCACAATCTCGGTATACGGAACAATGCGCTGAGCCACAGGGTCAGTCACCGAAAGATCTGGCAGACAGCGCTTATAGACCACGCTTGGCGCACCGCTTCCCTCTTTAGGGACCGCATAACCCCAGCGTGTTGAGGTATTGTCACGCACAATCTGATAAAGCGATGGCACGTAAACGCCCTGAATCTGAGACAGCCTCTGCAAAATCTCTTGGCGAGAAACCCCGTTCAGCTTGGAAGTTCTTACACACTCGCACATCTCTACCAGTGCTTCTTCGCCATCACCTAAAAGAATGGCATCAAAAAGAGGAGCAACGGGTTCTGAGTTCCAAACAGATGGACCGCCACCAAAAATAAGTGGATCTTCTTCATCACGCTCTTCGGAAAGCTTTGGAATACCTGCTAGATCAAGCGTTTCTATAATATTGGTAGCAATCATTTCATGCGCAAGGGTGAAGCCCACCACATCAAAAGATGCTAAAGGCGCGGCACCCTCCAAAGAGAGCAAAGGAACATTGCGCTTACGCATGAGAGCTGCCATATCAGTCCAAGGCAGATAGGCGCGCTCACAAGAAATATGAGGCGCCTTATTCAAAGCGTTATAGAGAATGGCAATGCCCAAATTAGGCTGACCCACCTCGTAAACGTCAGCGTAAACCATACAAACGTGAAAAGGACCTTCTTGCTCCTCTACTGCTCCCCACTCGTGATTTAAGTATCTTGAGGGTTTCTCGACATGCGGAAGCATGGGCTCAATGAGATGGAAGAGATTTTCTCGTTTAACACGCACGATAGTCTACTTTCTATCTTTTGGCGAGGGACTGTGTGGTTGCTATCTCTACGGTATTTGATTGTGAATTTGTATCTGCTGTTGCGCTTGCACCTGTAGAAGCACTCGAAGTGCCGGTTTTGGTAGAAGAATCAGCTGCTACCCCATCGCGTTTCTCGGCAATTTTGCGTGCATATGAGTGAATGACGCGAGCGGTCGTATGAGTACCTGCATATCCCATGCCAGCCTTAAGCGCCCAGCCAAATCCTGGAACTGTGCCTGCGACCGTGCGTGCAACCGTACGATATCCAAAGCCCGCACCCACAACGCCGAGAAGTTCAGCAATGGTTTCAACACTCATATTGATGTTATACGCAGCAGTTATATCAAGCGCAAGTCTAATCTGACGTGCAGTCATCAGTGGCATATCAGAGCCAGGAACAAAGGCCACAGCGCCAATAGCTGCATTTTCTTTAGCACAAGCAGCAGTTATCTGCTTGACTACTTGAGCTCTGCAAAGAGGGTATGCTGCCGCAAAAGAAACTGATTTTTCTGTTGCAGTGGCAATCCATGAAGAGAGTCGATCAAAGAGCACTTCTTCAGTGGTACCCGCAACAATGCTAATAAGCCCCGTGTTGTAGAGCGTATCAGCAATTTGTTGCGCTTCAACTGCAGACTCTACAACCACCGCACAAGGAATTGAATGACTTACCAACATGGTAAGGGCGTCCTCGTACTGTGATGTTGGCGTAGGAATAATCACCGCAATATCAGGAATGGCGGCATTCTTTCCCGCACGACCAGTGCCTCCAGAGGTAAGCGAGACGCCATCGGCAAGCTTAGAAACGCGCACCGTTGCATCTGTTCTCTCTGGCATAAAATACGAATGTACAGCCAGGATTACCTCTTCAGAAGCAAGGGAATCAACGTAGATATGCGTATAAGTTGGCTCTAGAGATGAAAGCGACCCGCGGAATTCTTGTAATACAGAGGTAGCAAGTTTGCCCAAGCTATTTCTTTTTGCCATGGCTTAAGCCGCCTTTGTTCTATGTCTGTAAACAGACTGGACGATTCCTACAGAAACAAGCTGGGCAATCATCGATGTTGATCCAAAGCTGATAAAAGGCAATGGAATACCCGTAATAGGCATGATACCAATGCACATGCCAACATTCTGTAAAACCTGGAACGACCACATGGCTGCACAACCAACAAGTACCAGCTTAGAGAAGGTATTCTCGGTCTTCATGGCAAACAGAATGGTTGCAAAAATCATCCATGCAAAAAGTGAAAGCATAATGAATGCACCAAGGAAGCCAAACTCTTCCGAGAAGAGTGCAAAAACAAAGTCTGTGTGTGCCTCTGGTAAGAATCGTCCACTTGCCTGCGTAGCGTTACCTGGTCCTTTTCCAATAAAGCCACCAGAACCTACGGCAATCTTTGCCTGCTGCAGGTTATAGCCGTCTCCCGACGGATCAACGGAAGGATCCAAGAAGACGGTAAGACGCTTCATCTGGTACTCCTTAAGAATGTGAGGAATACCAGGAATCATAGAGGTCACAACAACAAGAGCAACAACAGCAATGAGCAAAAGAACGGTCACAAGAATCCAAGAACGTTTTGCACCAGAGCAAATGATGATGGTAGCTCCGATAACCAAAATAATCAGGCCAGTTCCCAGGTCAGGCAAAAGCATAATGGAGCCGAATGGAACCATCAATGTTCCACAAAGCTTTACATAGTCTCTAAGCGTTTCTACCTTACCGTTATACTGAGCACTCACCGAAGCCATAAGGAAGATTGTGACAATCTTACCCAGCTCAGACGGCTGGAATCTAAAGCCAACAAGCGGGATATTAACCCAACCAGTCATACCCTTGACCGAGACACCAAAGCCTGGAACCTTAGGCAAAATCATCAATACAACAACGCCAACAAGCAGCACGTTTGTCATATTTGCTAGTGCTCTGTAGTCATAGCGCCACATAAGCGTGGCAAAAATAAGACCCAAACCAATGCCCAGAAGGTGCCTAGGAAAACTGGCTTCAGCAATGTTCATTGATGCGGTCCAAATAACCACAATACCAATGAGGACGAGAAGAGCCGCGGGAACAAGCTGCGCAAGATAGAGATTGTTCAGAATATTCTTGCCAGTAAGTCTCTCTTTCTTAGCAAGACCGCCTGAAGGAATACCTCCACGCCTTCTAAAGGGAGAATTCATTCTCTGTTTTGTAACTGCAGATGAATCAAGTGCCATGGGTTTCTCGCCTCCTTACCTACCAACGTTGTCTGGCTGATTATAAATTGCGCCAAAGACGTCTCGAACAATATACATACCAGAACCTGCGCCAGAAGGTGCGCAGTCTAGATTTGCAGCAACAACATACTGAGGCTTGTCAGCAGGTGCATAGCCAACAAACCAACCAACGGGCTCGCCAATAGACTGCTGCTCAGCAGTACCCGTCTTGCCATTAACCGTGACATCAAGATTAGTCCAGTGGATAGTCTGAGAAGCGGATTCCTCGTAGACAACGCCATAAAGACCGCGAGCAACAATATCTCGGTGCTCATCTTTTTCTTCTGGGCTCAGAATGACCTCGTTTTTATACTCAATAACAGAGCCATTTCCGTTTCTGGCATTAATACTCTTCAAAACATGTGGTTTGTAAATTGGACCTCGGTTTGCAATACCACAATACGCATTTGCCATCTGGAGGCAGGTTACCAAAAGATCGCCCTGTCCAATTGCAAGGTTACAGTTGTCGCCACCCTGCCACTTACGAGCATCATCAGGCGAGCTGGTAAAGTAATTCCACTTCCACTCCGCATCAGGAACGCGACCAGATGCCTCTTCTGGAAGGTCAATACCAGAAAGCGCACCAAGTCCAAAGGCACGGAATGTCTCTTGCATACCCTCTGGATGATCGTTGTTATAGAAGAAGCCTTTACCAATCTCATAAAAAACAATATCGCAAGAGTTGGTAATACCGGTAATCAGATTAACGGTACCGTGACCAGAAAGAAGCCAACAGTGCATGCCGTACTGCTCGCCAAAACCAGTCCAGAAACCCGTGCAATACCAGCTGGAATTTCCGTCACAAATGCCATATTTGAGTCCGGCAAAGGTAGTAAGTGCTTTGATGGTAGATCCAGTTGGATACTGTCCAGCAATTGCGCGGTTCATCAGTGGATAGTTTGCCTCTTCAGAAGAAAGCGTATCCCAGTCAGAACTGGAAATGCCTCCAACAAACATTGAAGGTGAATACGTTGGATAGCTTGCCATAGCAATAACTTCACCGTTGGTGCAATCAAGCGCCACCACACTTGCACTGCGACCTTGGAAGTCTTGTGATCTAACGGTATTGATAACACTGACAAGGGATGCTTCTGCTGCTTTTTGAATGTTTGCATCAATGGTTAGAACAACGTCTGAGCCACTCTGCGGCGCAATAGACGTTGAGTGCGAAAGTACGTTACCAGCAGCGTCAACATACACCGTTTGTTCACCACGAACACCCTGAAGAGCGGACTCGTACTGATACTCAACACCCGTTTGTCCCACGATATCGCCGTGGGCATACACAAAGCCGCCATCCGCAGTTTTACTGCTTTCAAGCTGCTCTTGTGTAACAGTTCCGGTGTAGCCAACAACATGAGCTGCAAGAGAACCGTTTGGATAGGCGCGCTGGGTGCGCTCCTCAATTGAAACGCCATCAAGCAAAGCGCCATGAGCGTAAATGTAGGCAACTACGCGCCTAGAAACATCTACAGAAACTGTGCGAAGCGCTTGGGCGCCATCAGAGGTATCCATGATTTTTCTGCGCACCGCCAACATAGGCATACCCAAAAGGTTAGCAAGAATCTGCAGCTTAATGTAGTCTTCTGCAACGTCTGCTCGCGCTACTACCGTTGGACTTGGCCTGTTAGTAACAATCTCTACGCCATTTCTGTCCAGAATGCGGCCGCGAGGAGCTGCGGTAGTAACGGTTCGCGTACGGTTTCTCTCTGCTTGCTCGGTATAGTCAGCTGACGATAAGAGCTGCATGGTCCAAAGACGACCAATAAGCACGGCAAACATGCCGCCAACAGCAATTGCAAATCCGATAAGTCTGGACGAGAGGGTCTTCTCGGCAGAGCCGTCAGAACCACCGGACGCCTTGGGAGCGCCGCCACCAATATCAAAGGTAAACGGCGAGTCTTTTCTACCAAAGGTGAGGTAAACAATGATCAAACCAATTGCTGCAACAGCGCAACAAGCAAGGATAACAAGGGTGAAATTCATACTAACCCCTTATTTAAGGCGCTGAGGAGCTCGGTGAGATCCGCGGTAGAGCGAAGTTCCGCCCAAAGATGAATGAGACCTTTGGGAATGAGAAAGTACATAGAAAACAGGCAGAGCAGCCAAAATGGTGAACAACATGGTGGGAAAAGACTTAAACAGCAGCCCCTCAAAGAAGTTGCCACCAGAGCCAATCAAAGAATTAATGAGCTGATACATAAAGGTGACACCAAAAGTTTGAAGAGCAACAAAGCCCATAGAGGTACCAAAATTGCCAGAGATTCTGTCTCTTACCTCTTGGCCCATGAAATAAGAACTGACCACAAGCAAGAGTGCCATGAGGCCAATAGGATTAGGAGAAGTCAAATCATAGATAAGACCAGCAATAAAGCCGCATATCACGCCGGTTTTACCGCCATATCTCAGCGCAATAGCTGCCGAGAAAATCAGTGCAAAATTGATGACTCCCCCACCAAAAGAAACCTGTGGTGTAAGCATAATCTGCAAAATGAAGCAAACAACAGCAAGAACGGCGATGCTGCGTGTGTTTTTATTTCTATCAGAAACCTGCATGCATCCCCCTTAATCTGTTCTTCCGCTGTTATGTTGTGTATTACCCGTTGGAGCAGCAACTGTTGCATTCTGCTGGGCGTTTGTTGTGTTGTTTGTTGAACCGCTGCCAGTTGAACCACTAGATGAAGACGTAGTGGATCCGTCTTTTGAATCTTTATCCTTACTGTCAGAATCAGTTGCTGTTGGAGTGTTTTGCTTATCTGCCTCTGAAATATCATCTGCGGTGGCTTTTTGCTCCTCAGAAAGAGACGTGATAACCATTACCTCCTCGTTAGTGCTGATATTTCCATAAGGCTCAACAACAATGGTGTAATAAAGCGATCCTGGAGCTGCCTCAACGCTCGTAACCTTACCCAGAGGAAGGCCCTTAGGGAATACGCCACCAAGACCGCTGGTAACAACTGTATCGCCTACGGCAACCTTCTGGTTGGTGTTGATGAGGTTAAGAGTAATCTGTCTTGACGCAGAACCCATAAGCATGCCTTGAGCTCGACTGCTTTGAACCATAGCAGCCACGCCGCTCTTCTCGTCAGTGATAAGACGAACGGTAGAGGTTGTAGGACCACACTCAATAATCTGGCCGATAACGCCACCGCTATCGACAACAGGCATGCCAACAGCCAGCCCGGACGAAGTTCCCTTGTCAATCACGATAGTGTTATTGAACGAGTCAGTAGAACCAGAGATAACACGAGCACCTGTGGACTGCAGGTTATAGGTATTTTTAAGGTCGAGAAGACCCTGCAGACGCTGCGTGGACTGATTTGTCTCTTCTAGCTCTGCATTTCTTGAACGCAGCTGCTCATTTTCTGCCTTGAGGTCAGAAAGCGTTTGCTGGTCTGCTGTTAAGTTACTAAAAATGTTACCAATGCCCTGGAAAGGCATGGCAATAGCAGAACCCGCCATTCTAAAAGGCATGGTAATAGTAGAGAACCCACCTCGAACCATCTCGAGCGGTCCTTCTGTACCCATACGAGCGCTGACCGTCAATAACACAATTGAAAGCAGCGAAAGAATAATAAAACTACGGCCACCCGTATGCTTATTATTGTTAGATCCAAGGCCTGTTGAAGCACCCTGGATCTGATGAGACAATGGCATATTTATTGGCCTGCACTCTGAACAAATCCACCGGACAATGCGTTAGCCTCAAGAACCTTTGCACAACCGGTAACAACATTTTCTAACGCGGTTGGGCTTACGTTAACGGGAACGCCAGTCTCTTCACGAAGTCTTTGATCAAGACCGCGAAGCATTCCGCCGCCACCGGTAAGCAAAATACCGTAGTACATAAGATCAGAGGCAAGATCTGGTGGAGTCACATCAAGCGCATCTTTGACAGCCTTGGTGACCTCGTCAAGAGGACGATCAAGGGCACGACGAATCTCTTCTGACTCAATACGAACAGTCTTTGGAAGACCACTCATGACGTCACGACCGTTTACCTCAACGTCAAGCTCTTCTGCAAGAGGAGCTGCTGAGCCAACCTTAATCTTGATATCTTCTGCGGTACGCTCACCAATAGAGAGGTTGTAAGCATCACGAACATGCTCAAGAATAGTTTGATCAAACTCGTCACCTGCAGTTCTGATGGACTGCGAGACAACAATACCGCCCATGGAGATAACGGCAACCTCGGTAGTGCCGCCACCGATGTCTACAACCATAGAACCTGTAGGATCCTCAATTGGAAGGTCTGCACCAATTGCTGCAGCCATAGGCTCTTCAATCAAGAATGCCTGGCGAGCGCCTGCCTGAATAGTTGCTTCAAAAACAGCGCGTTTCTCGACAGATGTAACGCCAGAAGGAACGCAAACAACTACACGTGGACGTGGTGACCAAGGATATTTGCGCTCACGGGCCTTCTCAATGAAGTAACGAAGCATAACCTCAGTAACATCAAAGTCTGCAATGACGCCGTCTTTAAGAGGGCGCTCAGCAATGATGGAGCCAGGAGTACGACCAATCATGCGCTTTGCATCAGCGCCAACAGCCAGAACGCGGCTCTCGCTTTTATCGATTGCAACAACCGATGGCTCATTGATGACAATACCCTGACCACGAACTGCAACAAGGGTGTTTGCAGTTCCCAGATCGATGGCTAGGTCTCCGCCATATTCTCCGAAGAGCGAATCGAAGATAGACATGATATCCAATCAAACGTGCTACGCGTGTGCGTAATTATCCTGCAGAAAGAACGGTTAAAACAGTTTAGTACTAGTTACCAGACTTTGAAGAGCTGGAGGAACTATTAGAGGAATTTGAGGAGTTAGATCCATTAGTTCCAGAGGTAGTTCCCGAATTAGAGCCGTTAGTACCAGAAGTTGTGCCGGAGTTCTGGTTATTCTGGCTTACGTATGAAGTGGTAACGCTTGCAACCTTCCAGCCAATACCATCACGGACAAGCTCAATGGTGTAGTCAACGTTGCCGCCATTAGAAAGACTGACAGAAGCATTAACTGTAGAGTGAGTCATGCTCTGGTCAACACCGTTGATGGTAACAGCAGAACTTGTTGGCAGGCTGTTGGAAATCTGCTGAAGCGTTGTGCTAGAGACAGAGCTAGAGACATAGCGACCAATATCGGTGCCCTGTGCCTTAGCGTTGAAAATATCCTGAACAACAGACTGTTGGGTTGGCCATCCATAGCCACGATAGTAAGCATAACCAGCGCCACCAACAGCCAAGATAAGCAAAATAAGAATAGTGATAAAGACCTTAAGGCCGGTATGGCGATGCTTACGCCTAATCTTCTTGTCCTTCTTATCCTGCTCAATAATTTCCTGCTCAGTAATCTGGAAGAAGCCAGTGTCTTCTGCAGAAGGAATGAGCTCGCCGGACATACCTGTAGGATCCAGTGGATCATAGGCACCATAGCCAGCTGCCTGAAGGAAGGCATCAGTCTCAGATGGCTTGCCAGAAGTCATTGCAGTAATAGCCTTGCGAGCTGCATCAAAAGCAGACTGCTGCTGATTAGACAGAACAAAGCTGCCGTCTGCAGTAGCGTGGGTAAAAGCGTCAACTGCCTCAGACATGCGATTTGCTGCAACGTATGCAAGACCAAGATCTGCATAAATCTTATTGGAATTATCCAGAGGATTAGCAAAATCAAGAGCGGTACGATATGCCTCAACTGCATCAACAGGCCTGTTCAGACCCATGAAGCATGCGCCTAGGCTGCAAAGTGCTGATGAAGGATTAGGGTTCTTCTCGTCAACTGCAGCGTTTCTGTAAGCAATGCCGGCGTTGCGAATATCACCGATTTTCTCGTATGCAGAACCAAGAGCAAGCTGTGCCTTATAAGGAGTTGCGTAAGAGGCGTCCTGGACAGCGTTAGTAAGGGCAGCAATAGCCTCCTGTACCCTACCAGCAGCCAGAAGTGCGCGACCCTGATTAGTAGAGAGAGCGCCAACCTTGCCGTAGGAAGCGTCAGCAAGAGCGGACTTGTAAGCAGAAGCTGCGGAATCAAACTGTCCAAGCTTCATATAAGCGTTTCCAAGAAGGTGGTCAATCTGACCGTTTACCTCGCCTGGCTCTTTAGCCACATCAAACTGACTGATAGCTACAAACCAGTCGCCCTGATCATATGCAGATTTACCTAACTCAAATGCCTGTTGATTCACAATATCCTCCAAGAGTCTGTGCGACTTGGCTTTAAGCGTTTTCAATTCTAATGGAATTGACGATATCGCCAACCTTTAACTGGGAAATGACATCCATTCCCTCGATAGTTGTGCCAAATACGGTGTAACCGGAATCCAAGCCATGCTGTGGACCAAGACAGAAATAGAACTGCGAACCCGCGGAATTTGGATCTTGAGAACGAGCCATAGCAAGTGCACCATCAACGTGGGAGTTATTAGGATTGGTGGTGAACTCCTCTTTGATGCGATAACCAGGACCACCGGTACCAGGGATTCCATCAGGACCAGGGTTGCCAAAAATAACATCCTCAACACTCATCTCACGAGTATTAGGATCTCCGCCCTGAAGAACAAAACCAGGAACAAGACGGTGGAACTTGGTATCGTCATAGAAGCCAGACTCTGCAAGCTCGCAGAAGTTTGCTACATGAATAGGTGCGCCCTTACCGTCAAGCTGAACCTTAATGATTCCCTTGTTGGTATCAAAGACGGCTACCTCAGTACCAGTGACCTGGCGCTCTGGTGTATACAATGGATCAAGTCCAAACATAATTCCTCCAAGCTTCTTTACATCTAAGAGAAGAAGAAAACGCGAGAAACCCTTAGTAATAAAGAACTTCTTTTCTAACCTAATTATTTTACCAGTATGATGAGATTTTTGAAATTAAAGCAGCTGAACGGTAGATTTTTACTGCTTTTGTGGCTTCCAATTCACGTAATTTTCATCAAAAAGTTTCTGGTATGAGCTGGAACCACTTGAGTCTCTGATGTTATCGACTGGCGCCAAGATGTGCTCTTTGTCCTGAGAAGGATTAGAAGAAGCCACAGAGCGCTTCCATCCCTCACTCAAAGCATCAGAACGATTACGTAGCCAGTTGCCAAGCTTGGTGAGATTTTCAATAGTCTGACGATAGTTTCCGTTGGAGTCATCAAGACTAGAAAGGTCAGAGATAACATTACTAATATCCAGCGAAATCTGCTCTGCTTCCTGTTGAGCATCAGCGCGCTCCTGATCAGAGCCAGTAATAGCAAGCTGATCAAAGGTTTTCTCGTTATCATCAAGGCGCTTTGAGAGGTCCCCAAGCTTCTGATAATCACTATCAAGTGCGTCAAAAACAGCATCCGAACTTGTATTTTGCTGAGTTGCACTGGTGTCTTGACCCGTAAGGTGCGTAACAGGAGTGGTGGTAGGAGTAGATGAGACTGGCGCCTCAACCTTTGCGCGATTGTCGGTTGCCTGAGGGTCCCACGGATGCGTGATGACAAAGATTGCAGCTACTACAAGCGAGGTAACAAGAAGTGCTGAAAGCAGAATAACGCGCGTACGCGGGATTCCTTCAGCTTCAGGGAGGTTCTCTTTTGAAGGCTCGGAAGGGATTGCAGACTCAAAGCGAGGAGCTGGCTTGCGACTTACCGAGGCAAACGCACTGGTAGTGTCTGGGTCAGCGTTGTCGGCTGGCATTTGTTGCAAAACAGTGGAATCTGCTGCGACAGAAGAAGATGCATCATACTCTGCATCTACGAGCGGATCGGTCTTCTCGCCAGGTGTCGAAGCGACGTCAATCTCTGGAAGCTTGATGTTACGTGTGGGCCTAATGGCTCGAGCTGGACGGGCAGCAGGAGCTACCTGTGGCAAAGGAAGGCCACACTTGGGGCAGCTTTCTGCGCCGGCAGCCACCAAGGCGCCACAATGAGGGCACCACTGAGCTTGAGTAACAGGAATCCTTTGGGTCAAACTTAGATCAATCTGACAATGAGGGCAGGTTAAAGCCCCTTCATCGACCTCAGATCCACAGTTTGGACAACGCATACACCCTCCACAACTCTTTGCTTGTGCTTCAGTTTAATCGTTTATATCAGCAGAAGAGCTATAAGTTGAGTTTCCTCCCATTAATCTCACAACCAGGTCAAAGAATCGATCCTTTGTATAGTTGTGAATGTAACGCTCGGAAATTCTGTTGAAGATAATAACGGAAGTCACCAGACAAATTGCCAAGTACGGCAAGATACGTGGGGTGAGAGGTGCAATACGGAAGAAGTCCTGAGCAACCGTACATCCGCCAACAACAATGGCAATGCAAACAACAAGAAGTGCAATGCGGAGTTTGGTGAGCGGCAAAGAAATCCTTCTGAGCAGCGCAAAACCAACTGTTGCGGTAGTGATAAGCGCCATCGTAGACACCTGAGACAGGTTCAACTTAAACAGATGACCTGCAGTCATAAGAAGCGCAAGCGTGATAGTTACCGCAATAGAAGCAGGTAGTGACTTGCGCAAAATGTTGACCAGGAAGTTGCCCTTTACGCGATCGTGATTTGGCTCAAGCGCCAACACAAACGATGGCAGGCCAACGGTTGCAAATGAAAGCAACGACATCTGAACAGGAATAAAGGGATATGGTGGCGCGATAATGCAATAGAGCGCTAAAGCCGCAGTATAAACCGTCTTTACAAGTATGAGTGCAGCAGATCGCTGAAGGTTGTTAATAGAGCGCCTACCTTCGTCAACAACTTCTGGCATGTGGGCAAAGTCATTGTCTGCCAGAACAATCTCTGCAACATTTCTAGCTGCAGCAGAACCAGAAGCAACAGAAATAGAACAGTCTGACTGCCTCAGCGCCAAGATGTCATTAACGCCGTCGCCGGTCATGGCAACCGTGTGGCCAAGATTCTGGAGTGCAATAACAAGCTCACGCTTCTGTTCTGGCGTAACGCGACCAAATACATGGTACTTCTTAACAGCTGCAGCAATATCTGCCTCTGTGCGCAGTGTGGTTGCATCTACCCAGCCGTCGGCATGAGGGACACCCGCTCGCTCAGCAATAGCCGAGACGGTACGAGGGTCATCGCCCGAAATAACACGCAGGTCAACGCCTTGCTCAAGGAAGTATGCAATGGTTTGTGGGGCGGTCTCTCTAATCTGATCCCTAAGCACTACGTAACCTAGGAGCTGAGGAGTTCCCTGGAAAGTATCATTCTGGTCAAATCCGTCAACGCGGCAGGCAACCAGCACGCGTTCAATGGATGCAAAGGCATCGGAGTCTGCAATTATATTTGCCGCTTCGGGACCAAGCACAAACTGAGCAGCACCGATAACAAATGCCTGTCCGTCCTCAGTGATGCATCCAGAGTACTTTCTCTTGGAAGAAAACGCCACAACGCGAGAAGGACGTTTGCTTTGAATCCCCTGCTTGGATGCGTACGCAAGGATTGCCGTAGCCGTATCGTTAGCGTCATCTTTGTTTGCGCCGACAACGTTTACAGCCGCTTGCAAAGCACCCGCAGCCTCAGTAATTGACGTAAACGAAGCATCCAAAACACGAGCAACTTCCATGTTTCCCGTGGTGATAGTGCCCGTCTTGTCCAAACAAAGGGTATCTACGCGTGCCAGCGTTTCGATGCAGTATTGCTGCTGAACCAAAACATTCTTCTGGCCAAGCCTAATAGTTGCAATAGCAAGAACCGAGCTGGTGAGAAGAACGAGTCCTTGAGGAATCATGCCAATAACAGCAGCAATCATCGAAAGAAGCGCTTCATTTAAATCGGCGTTACCAATGAAATAGGTACGAACAAAAAGACCAATACCCAGCGGAATCAATGCAATGGAACCTGCGCGAATAATCGACTTAATGGTGGTAAGAATCTCTGAATTGATCTCTTTTACAAACTTAGCTTCTGCGTTAATACGCGCAGCATAACCTTCCTGGCCTACACGGCATACCCTACCAACAAGACTGCCCCTCTCGACAAAACTACCAGAAAGAAGCTCGTCTCCCGTGGTCTTTTGCACGGGCTCCGCCTCACCAGTTAGAAGGCTTTCGTCAACGCTTACGTGCTCTGACACAAGAATACTGTCAGCAGGAATTTGATCGCCCGTCTTCAAGCGCACAAGATCATCGATGACAAGCTCGTCTGGTTTGATAAAGGTATCTTTTCCGTCACGAATTACACAAACACTCTGAGCTGTCATAAGAGACAGGCGGTCAACCATGCGTTTTGCACGAATCTCTTGCACAATACCAATGACCAAGTTTGCAAGAACTACGCTCATGAACAGTGCATTTCTGTACTGTCCCGTTACAACAACAAGCAGCGCCATCAAAACATTAACTATGTTAAAGAGCGTAAAGCTGTGCTCTGCAATAATCTGAGCAATAGATTTGGTTTTGACGTCTGTATTAGTATTGACTTTACCCGCAGATACTCTCTCTGCAACTTCTTTTGACGTCAGACCTTCATACGTTTCTTCAAAACGTTTGCTACTCTTGCCTTCAGTACCCTGCAATGACATATAAACAATCTCCAGTCAGTGATGGCCGGTTTTTTGCACGTGGTGACCCCGGTGGGTTTCGAACCCACGACCTTTTGCTCCGGAGGCAAACGCTCTAATCCACTGAGCTACGGAGTCATGGTGCATAAGTATACCCCAGCCTACTTACTGCCTTTTGTAACGGTTTGCGTAATTTTCTTCTGGTATTTTCCCATGCTAAAATGAATTCAACCAGCAAATGAGGAGTTCATGAATACTATTTCTGTTGACCTAACATCCGACTCATATCAAATTCATGTAGGGCATCACCTGCTTACGCAGGCTGGTAAGCTCATTCATTCCTGCACCTCAGGGTCAAAGATTCTTGTAGTCACTCATCCAGATTTGAACAAGCTCTTTGGCGCAGAACTTCTCGCCTCGTTAGAGTCAGCCGGCTATTCTGTCACAACTGCTACGGTTCCCACAGGTGAGCACGCAAAATCATTTGAGTCGTATCAAAAGCTGGTAAGCATCCTTGCAGAAAACCGTTTTACGCGAGAAGACATTGTCGTGGCGTTTGGCGGAGGTGTTATTGGCGATCTTGCGGGATTTGTTGCAGCTACCTACATGCGCGGCTGCGCACTCATCCACGTTCCCACCTCACTTTTGGCAATGATTGACTCCTCAATTGGTGGAAAAACTGCCATTGACCTACCGTTTGGAAAAAATCTGGTTGGAGCCTTCTATAACCCCAGGGCGGTTATTGTTGACCTTGAGCTGCTAAACTCAATTCCGACTCCCCTCTTGCAAGATAGCTGCGGAGAACTTATTAAATACGGTGTACTTTCCGGGCAGGATCTCTTCAATAAAATCTCTTTGGCGAGAAACCCCATGCAGGTCATCGACGTGACGCATAGGCAAGAACTCATTCAAGCGTGTATCGAAATAAAGAAGTCAATCGTTGACGCAGACTTCAAAGAAGCAGGGTCTAGAAAATTGCTCAATCTGGGCCATACACTTGGCCATGCTATTGAGACGCTCGGCAACTTTGAACTTGGACACGGCTCCTGTGTGGCTGCTGGAACTTCCATGTTGGCAAAAGCCTGTTCCAAGCTTGGTCTTTGCTCTGTTGAAGACGCAGAGAACATCATTACACTTACGCAGTCATATAACCTTCCTACCAGCACTTCATTTACTGTGGAAGAACTTTACAGCGCAGCACTTCATGACAAAAAAACCCACGCAGATTCAATTGATATGGCGCTTATCTATGGCATTGGTGATGTGCGTATTGAGCGCAAATCATTTGCAGAACTTAAACAGCTGATTGAGCTAGCAAAAGAAGACTAACGTCCTAGACGCTCCAACTCTTCCGCAAGCTTACGTACTGACTGTTTTAGAGCGGTTTTATCTTCAGCTAGGATATCGTTTTTGTTGAAGATGCCGTTAGCAGTTCCTACATAAGCATATCCACCCGCAAATACGTCAGCAATGTTGTCTGTTGTAACGCCACCAACTGCCATAAGAGGCAAGTTTCCTAAAGGCTCACATACCTTTTTGGCGTACCCATAGCTAACCTCATTTGCGGGGAATACTTTGACAATATCTGCACCAAGAGCAAACGCATGAGCAATCTCTGTTGGCGTAAACGCTCCCGGAACACTCAAAATCTCATGCTCTTTACAGTAATCAAACATCTCTTCAGAAAGCAGCGTTGGTGCTAAAACAAACGTTGCGCCAGCTTTATGAGCTGTCCGCAGATCTTCAAGGGTAAGTACGGTACCAGCACCAATATTGATATCAGAACAATATTCACTGGACAGCTTCTGAATCAACGAGGCAGCTTCTGGTGTGTTCATAGTTACTTCAACGTTATGTACAGGAGAATCAACAAGAACCTCAACGACAGCTTTAACCTGATTGTACGTATAACCACGCAAAACCTGAGTTACGGCGCTAAAAGGCTTATTCACTTGCTTCCTCCTTTAATCTTCAAACAATTTTAACCATATCCTTCTCTGACACTCAACTGCGGTATTCTTACATCAAGCAATTAGTTATGGAGCGTGTGAAAAATGGATGTTTCAATAACTCCTCATGATTTGTTTGGAACGGTAGAAGCCATCCCGTCAAAATCATGCGCTCATCGCGCGCTCATCTGCGCTTCATTTGCAAACGGCACTACTAACATTACCTGTCCTTACACATCAGAGGACATTCAAGTAACTGTTGATTGTCTTAAAGCTTTAGGCACCACTATCGCTAGAACTAAACAGGGATTTAGAGTTGTCCCTGCAAAAGAGCAAAATCGCGCTCAAAACGTGCAACTTAACTGCAAAGAATCTGGCACCACGCTCAGGTTTTTACTCCCTCTTTTGGGTGCGCTGAACGTAAACGCCACAATTTTTGCAGAAGGAAGACTCTTTTCTCGACCCCTCGAGCCGCTTGTCTCAGAACTCTCTGCCCATGGTATGTCTTTTAGCTGGCAAGACGAGAAGACCCTTGAGGTTTCGGGCAAACTTATTGGCGGTTCATTTGAGCTGCCAGGAGATATTTCTTCTCAATTTATATCAGGTCTTTTGCTGTCATTGCCTTTGTTAAATGAATCTTCAACGATACAAATTACAGGGTCTATCCAGTCAAAAGACTATCTGGCTATCACAGAGCACGTATTGAAAGACTTTGGCGTTACTACTGTATTTGATGCAAAGAATGCCACCTATACCATTGAGCCTCAACACTACGTCTGTCCAGGCATTTATTCAATTGAAGGCGATTGGTCAAACGCCGCTCCGTGGCTTGCCGCAGGAGCCATTGGTCAAGGCATAGAGGTCACAGGACTCTCCATGCAAAGCGTCCAGGGAGACAGGGCTATTTTGGCTGCGTTATCGCTTGTGGGTGCTCGAGTTTCTCGCCAGCAAAAAGGCGCAGCTTGTATGATGGATCACCTGCGTCCGTTTGCCATCTCTGTCTCAGAGGTATGTGACCTTGCTCCAGTACTTGCCGCGCTAGCTGCGTTTATTCCTGGAACTAGCAAGCTCACCGATATTCAGCGCTTGCGCCTTAAAGAGTCCGACCGTGTCCAAAGCATCTGCAGCACACTGAGGGCATTTGGCGTGGATGCCACCCTCTCTGAAGATCAAACAACGCTGGTCATCACCGGAGGAAAACAGCCCACTAGCTGCATCGTTGACTCGTGCAATGATCATCGTATTGTCATGATGGCAACTCTTTTGGCTTCATATGCAACGGGGCCTGTTGTCATCACCCGCGCCGAGGCAATCAATAAGTCGTATCCGCTTTTCTTTGAGCACTTTAAGCAGCTTGGTGGCGTCTGTCACAGTATGGAGTCATAAATGATGACCTCAACTTTTGGAACAACGGTAAAAGTGTCTATTTTTGGCGAGTCCCATGCCCCAAAAATCGGCTGCACCATTGAAGGTTTACCTGCTGGTTTTACGGTTGACTTAGATGAGCTCAAGACATTTCTTCAAAGAAGATCTCCTTCGCATCCGTGGGATACTCCTCGTAAAGAAGTTGACAATCCGCAGTTTATCTCTGGAATTTCGGCAGAGGGCATTTTAGATGGCTCTCCGCTCACAGTTGAGCTGCCTAACGCAAACGTTCGACCACAAGATTACGCAGCTACAAAGCTTGTCCCGCGTCCTGGACATGCTG
>JABZGZ010000080.1 GCA_015259105.1 Atopobium sp.
GGAACCACCCCAGGTCTAAACTTCCTGTTCGGCCACGTCAACCGCTTCATCCGCGACCATAACCAGAACACCATCTTCCTCATGGGCCCTGGTCACGGTGGACCTGCAGGTACCGCACAGTCCCTGCTTGATGGTACTTATCGCGAGACCTACCCATTCATCACCGACGATGAAGAGGGCCTCCAGAAGTTCTTCCGCCGCTTCTCTTACCCAGGCGGAATTCCTTCCCACTACGCACCTGAGACTCCAGGCTCCATCCACGAGGGCGGCGAGCTGGGCTACACCCTGTCTCACGCATACGGCGCTGTCCTGGACAACCCATCCCTGCTGGCAGTCGCTGTTGTCGGCGACGGCGAGGCAGAGACCGGCCCACTTGCAACTTCTTGGCAGACCAACAAGTTCATGGACCCACTGACCGATGGTATCGTTCTCCCAATCCTGCACCTCAACGGCTACAAGATTGCTAACCCAACCATCCTCGCTCGTATTTCCGACGGTGAGCGCGACGAGTTCTTCCGCGGCATGGGCTACCACCCATACAACTTTGTTGCAGGCTTCGACGACGAGGATCACGCATCCATCCACCGTCGTTTCGCAGCTCTTCTCGAGGCTGTCTTCAACGAGATCTGCGCTATCAAGACTCGCGCAGCCGCAGGTGACGCATCCCGTCCTTACTACCCAATGATCATCTTCCGCACCCCTAAGGGTTGGACTTGCCCTCCTTACATCGACGGCAAGAAGACCGAGGGCTCTTGGCGCGCACACCAGGTTCCACTGGCATCCGCTCGCGACACCGAGGCTCACTTCCAGGTCCTTCGCGACTGGATGGGCTCCTACAAGCCAGAGACTCTCTTCACCGAGAAGGGCGCAATCCGTCCAGAGGTCACCTCCTTCATGCCTAAGGGTGACCTCCGCCTTGGCGCTAACCCTAACGCAAATGGTGGCGCAATCCGCCGCAACCTTGTCCTTCCTGACGCAAAGAAGTACGAAATCCCAGTTGCCGAGAAGGGCCACGGCTTTGGTGCTACTGAGGCAACGCGCGTCCTTGGCGAGTACACCGCTGAGCTTATCAACAGCAACCGCTCCGAGTTCCGTATCTTCGGACCTGACGAGACTGCTTCCAACCGTCTGCAGTCATCCTTCCAGGTAACCGACAAGCAGTGGTTCGGCGGCTTCAACGACGACTTTGAGAACGACGAGCACATCTCCCCAGTTGGTAACGTTATCGAGCAGCTTTCCGAGCACCAGTGCGAGGGCCTGCTTGAGGGCTATACCCTGACCGGCCGCCACGGCATCTGGTCCAGCTACGAGTCATTCGTTCACATCGTTGACTCCATGATCAACCAGCACGCTAAGTGGCTTGAGGCTACCGTTCGCCACATTCCATGGCGCAAGCCTATCTCCGCTCTCAACCTGGTCCTTTCCAGCCACGTTTGGCGTCAGGACCACAACGGATTCTCTCACCAGGATCCTGGTTTTGTTGACATCATGCTCAACAAGAGCTTCAACAACGACCACATCACCAACATCTACTTCCCAGCAGACGCTAACCTTCTGCTTGCAGTTGGCGAGAAGTGCTACACCTCCACAAACTGCATCAACGCAATCTTCGCTGGTAAGCAGCCTGCTCCAACATGGGTAACTCTCGACGAGGCTCGCGAGGAGCTTGCAGCTGGCGCTAAGGAGTGGAAGTGGGCTTCCAACGCTGAGGCTGGCGAGGAGGACATTGTCCTCGCATCCTGCGGCGACGTCCCAACCCAGGAGCTCCTGGCAGCTCTGGACATGCTTGGCAAGCTGGGCATCAAGGCTCGCTTCGTCAACGTTGTTGACCTGCTCAAGATTCAGAACGCTTCCGAGAACGACGAGGCTCTCTCCGACGAGGAGTTCACCAAGCTCTTCTCCGCAGACAAGCCAGTTCTTTTCGCGTTCCACGCTTACGCTGGCTCCGTCCGTCGCCTGATTTGGAACCGTCCAAACCACGACAACTTCAACGTTCACGGCTACGAGGAGCAGGGTTCCACCACAACTCCTTACGACATGTTGCGCCTGAACAACATGGACCGTTGGGCACTTGCCGCTGACGCTCTCCGCATGATTGATGCTGAGAAGTGGGCAGATCAGATTGACGAGTGGGAGAACTTCCGCACCGAGGCATTCAACTTTGCTGTCGAGATGGGCTATGATCACCCAGCATTCACCGACTGGTCTTGGCCAGACGCTTCCGATGCTGATCAGGCTATCTCCGCAACTCAGGCAACCGCCGGCGACAACGAGTAACACGTCGCGACCGCGAGCGCCGCACGGCGCAACCGCGCTAGCTGCGAGCGACGTGCGTGCTACGTACGAGCCGCGAGCGCCGCGCGTGCTAGCTGCGCAAACGTGCCTTCCGCCCGGTATCCACTTCGTGTGGGTACCGGGTTTTCTTGTGCAAAAGCGCTGCTAGCAGACGGGGTTTCTCGCCAGGCGGGCGGCGCGCGCGGTGTGCGTTCAATGCGCCCGGGTATGCGCCCGACGCGCGCCTGATTTCTGCAAAGAATCTGTAAATTCTGCCTGAAAACGTAAAAGAAACTGTGGATTTGCCTGATTTCGTCAAAGAATCTGTATCTGAAATACAGATTCTTTGCACTTTTCAGGCGCGCTTTGAAGTATGTCCGAAGCTGATTTCGAAAGCCCCTTCATGAGAGCTCTCATGGAGCCTGATTCTCTCGCCTTGTTTGAGTAATTTGGGACGTAACTGCGCCCGCGCACCCAGGTGGTAAAAAATGCGTTTAGTTGGGGAATACAGGTTTCTGCATACAACGTTTCCGCAGATAAAAGTTTTTGAGGCGGTAAAAAATCGTCTTAGTTGGAGATAAAATCGCCAATTTTCAATTTTCATTTCCAACTAAACGGCTTTTTTACCTTTTTCGGCACATAATTTTGAGGTCAAAAATTACGTATACATCAGAATGAATATAACCACTCAAATATGCAGGAAACTGACTAGCGGCCCAAAAATCGCACACTATTCTTCTCAATCATGCGCGGCTCAAGGATTATCTGGATTGAAGCGCCATCGTCCACCAACTCACCTGCGCTTTTCTGACCCGCTCCGTCAACCTTTGCAGCGACACCCGCGCCCGCACACCCTTGCAGCGCGCCTACCTGCGACCGGCGCGCTCGTCCAGCTTAGCGCGAACAGCAGCCTTGAACGCGGCAGCGTCCGTCATCCACGGAACGTGCTTGCCGCCGATAATGTTGAACGGCTCGTCGCCCTTAGCCAGCAAGTACACCAGCGCGGGGCGAGGGTCGTCGTAAGCAGCGGAAACTGCCTCGTAAATGGCGCTGTAGCGGTCAAGGATAATCTTGTGCGCGGCGCCCTCGGGCGTGGCGTCGGCCATCTGCGCGCAAATCACCGCTGGATCTTCCATGTTGCAGTCCTCGGTGGTGTAAATCATCAGGTCCGCCCACTTGGCCGCCTCTTCCGGCAGCTCCTGGCGACGGTTGTACGCCTTGCCGCCAACAGCTCCCATGACCACATAGCGGCCATAACCAGGGAATTCTTTGGCAGTTGACGAGAAAAGCTTCTGGTAGGAAAGCTTGTTGTGAGCGTAGTCGACCAAGCCCGTGACTTTATTGTCGGGCGAGCTCAAGAGCTCCATGCGACCTGGCACCTTAACGTTCATCAGCGGAAGCACGGCGTCCTTCTCGCGAATGCCCAGGTAGTCGGCAACGGTGATTGCTGCAAGAGCATTCTCCACGTTAAAGAGGCCGGACATGGGCAGCGCAGCGGCGCCTGTCCAAGTTGGCGCGTGCACGGTAAACGTGACCATGCCCTGGTGAGGGGTGATTTCGTCCGCCCAAACGGTGGCGTCGGAATCGGTTGTGGAGAAAGTCAGGACCTTCTCGCACCTCTGCGCACGCTCCATGACCTGGTCAAACATCATCGTGTTCTTGTTGACAACGGCCACGCGAGCAAGGTCAAAAATCTTCAGTTTGCTCTCAAAGTAATCTTCAAAAGTAGGGTGTTCAACAGGGGAAATGTGATCAGTTCCAATGTTTAGGAACACCGCAACGCTCAGGTTGAGGCCAACCGTGCGGTCGTACTTGAGCCCCTGGCTGGAAATCTCCATGTCAACGTAGGGGAGGCCGGCCTCCGCGGCATGCTTGAGGTGACGCCACAGCTCAGGAGCCTCGGGCGTGGTGTTGTGCGCAGGTTGCGTGTCCTTGCCGTCAAACACCTCGATGCCGCCGATCACGCCGCACTTGGAGTACGGCTCGTCGCCGTCAAGGATAGCGCGCAGCATATACGAGCAGGTAGACTTGCCTTTTGTGCCCGTAATGCCGATGGTAGTGAGCTTCTTGTCGGGATGTCCCGCAACGCCCGCGGCCGCGTAGGCCATGGCAAGGCGCACGTCATCCACGCAAATGGCAGCCACATTTGGCGCCACTGCCTGCAGCTCTTCCGCAAGCGTCTGCTGGCAAAGGTACGCAGCAGCTCCAGCCTCCACCGCGCTTGTCAGATACGCTGGCGAGAAACTCGCGCCCTTGCAGACAAACAGTGAGCCGGGGGTGACCTCACGAGAATCGCTTGCAACATCGGTAAGCTGTGCGTTTTGATTAACCGCGTCAAGATGCGTGGTAGTGTACTCGATGTTCTTGCTGGTAAAGAGCGCCAGGAGCTCGTGTAATGTCATCCTCAAAAGTCCTTCTATAGCTGTTTGGCGCAAGCACAGCGCGCCCTTAAGACAGTATAAATAGTTTAGCCGTCTGACCCCACTTGTGCTGGCGACAGTGCAACTTTCTTGGCTTTTGTACGCAAGCCTTATACCTTTATGGCGAGAAAATCGTCAATCTTGCTTGACGTAGAGAGTGCTGCGAGGTATAGTA
>JABZGZ010000081.1 GCA_015259105.1 Atopobium sp.
GTGAAGGATGCGGAAGTGCGCCTCAACATCAGCTGGGCCACCAAGTGCGTAGAAAGGAGCAGTTGCTACAAGAGCATCTGCACCTAGTGCGAGGGCACGGCGACCATGCTCTAAGACACGCTCGGTCTCGGTATCAATGATGCCCACAAGGACCGGAACACGGTGGTCAACAATGCGAACAGCCTCGCGCACAATCTGATCGCGACGCTCATCTGTGGCAAAAACAACCTCGCCAGAAGAGCCAAGGAAGAACAGGCCGTCTACGCCAGCCTCAATGAGACGATTAATAGAGCGCTCAAACGACACAACATCAAGCTGATGGTCTGGGGTATCTGGGGTTACAACTGGTGGAACAACACCGCTAAATGGTACGTTACTGGACATGCTTTATCCTTTCACACGTTGGAAAATCCAACTGGTTTCATACAACAATGTACTGAAGTAGCCGACCAAAGCATTGATCAAAAGCAACTTCAAAGAACCTACGTAATTATAGTCCGCTTAGTTATGACAAAGCCCTGATATAACCTCGCAGAGATAGTTGATTTGCTCGTTCTCAAACTGATTGATGCGCTCGTGGCCAAACTTGGGGTATACGCGCATTTCCTTCTGTCCTGGCAAGCGATTATACAGCGCAAACGTTCCTTCAGTTGGAGCGCTTTGGTCCAGCAGAGCTGTGCCGATAAGCGCAGGCACACGCACCAGCTCTGCCGCACACGCGCTGTCGAGAAGACCAACCGCGTCGATGGCTGCATCTGACTGCGGAGTGTCTCCGCACCCGACAACCGTACGTAGGGTTGTTGCGTTGTCGGCAAAGAGCGGGTTCAGTGCCATGGTAGCGCTCACTTCCTTAGACAGAAGCGCAGCCGCAAACAAAGCCTGCGAGCCGCCTAGACCTTCTCCCCAGGTGACGGTTGTGCGCCCGAGGAAGCGCGATGCAACCGCGGTAGTTACCAGCGCGTCATCGATGAGCTGCTTAAGCGTGGAGGATGCGGCGTCATCTGGGTTGATGAGTGCGCCAGCAAGCTTTTCTGCGGTCAACGCTCCCCTCCAAGCGTCTTTGAGTGACGCTTCGCACGGGCGAGCTTCTAGGGCTACAACAGGCATGCCAAGCGCCGAGAAACGCAATAGGTGCAGCCAGCTACGCACTCCCCGACCAAGATCGGAGAAGAGCACCACCGCGGGCAGCTTTGCCGAGACGGACAGCTCTGCCGATGCGGACAGCTCTGCCGCAGCTAGCGGTTCTGCCACCGACACACCTGCTGGAAGAATGACGCGAGCACTCAACTGAGTCTGATCAGTTGAGGTGAATGTGATGCGCTTAAACACTGCAGTCTGCGCAGCAGATGGCAGATCAAAAACATTCTCTACCTGTGCGTTTTGCGCAAACGCTACAGATGTCTCCCAAAATGATTCAAAGTTTGATGGTCTCAGCCACGCACCGCGATAAGAGCGAGCGGCTTCAAGTCTTTGTGTTAAGCCTCTCATGCCTTCACCTCGCCTTCTGCTTGAGCAGGAAATGACAAGTCCAGCGCTTCAAGAGCTTGCTCTCCCTTGTCTGAGCAGAAGAAATCAATGATCTTATCGTCAAAATCACCAATCTCTTCATGCGCATATCCGGGGTAAAGAAGATGTCTCTTTGGGCAGGTCAGGGCATTGTAAGCCGCAAACTGAGCCTCGGGAGGAACTACCGGATCATCAAGTCCGGTGCCAAAAAGCACAGGACAGGTAACCAGGCGTGCAAAATTAGCTGAATCAATATAGGCAAGCTTTGCAAAGACCTCATCCACGCGAGAACCGTCTGCGTCAAACCAGCGGGAATAATAACGGATTCCCTCGTAAGCAACCTCATCAGCATTAAGTTCCCACACACACCTAAAATCAGTGAGGAAGGGGTAAAGAATTGCTGCCCTATTAATCAGGTCTTGATTGAGTGCACAGGTAGCAAGACCAATACCGCCACCCTGGGAAGCACCATTTACAAAAACGCGATCTGTATCAATTCCTTCAAGCTGGCGAACAATTCTGCAGAGCAAGCGAATGTTCTGATACAGATGAACAAAGTAAAGATCCTCTACTGGTCCGTCCAGTCCAAGCACCAAATGACCAGAGACGGTAGTGCTCTTGTACGAGCTTCCGTCCAAACTGCGGCCACCCTGCCCAGGATTATCAAGCGCAATCAGTGAGCAACCCAAGCCTAGAAATGAGCTCTGCTCAAACCAACTGCGAGAAGATCCTGGATAGCCATGGAACTGTAAAACAAGCGGAGTTTGTACGCCCGAGGCAGTCTGTGGGCGCAGATACTTTGCGTAAACTTCCGCGCCATCAATTCCCACAAACGTCAAATCAAAAAAATGAGCTGAAACAGATGACGTGACTTCTGTTGAAGGTACAATCTGCCAGCTGAGAGGAGCGTTATCCGCTTCCTCCATACGTGCCTTCCAAAACGCCTCAAAATCTGAAGGATAAGGCGTCAGAGCATGAGCTGCCTTCAATTCTGCAAGCTCAAGCGTTTCTTGGTGCATTGATCCACCTAACAAGCTAAAAGAGCGCAGCCTAAGCTGCGCTCTGGTCAAACAAAAACGTAAGCGCTACTCACCCAGTTTTGGATGAAGCAAAGATGGCGCAGCACCCAAAAGCGTCTTAGTGTAAGGATCTGTTGGATGCTCAAAGACCTGCTTAGCAGGACCATCTTCCATAATCTGGCCGTGATTCATAACAATGATGCGGTCAGAAACATAGCGAACGGTCTGGATATCGTGCGAAATAAAGATCATCGAGAGACCCAGCTCAGACTTAAGGTCTGTAAGCAGGTTCAAGATCTGTGCACGAACAGAAACGTCCAGTGCGGAAGTAGGCTCGTCAGCAATGATTGCTGATGGATTCAGAGAAAGCGCACGTGCAATAGCAACACGCTGACGCTGACCACCAGAGAGCTGACCAGGAAGGGCACGAAGTGCGGAATGTGGCAGTCCAACCAGGCTGACAAGCTCATTAATACGGGCTTCTCGCTCCTGCTCTGTTCCTACCTTATGTACCAGCAGTGGATCCATAAGCTGATCTTTAACAATCATGCGAGGGTTGAGAGCAGTTGCTGGGTCCTGGAAAACAACGGAGACAACGCGGCCAATCTGCTTCCTGAGCTCTGGAGTACGCTTGGTAACATCCATTCCCTTGAAGTACACATGACCGGACGTTGGTGACTGAAGACCACACATGACATTTGCGGTAGTGGACTTTCCGCAGCCAGACTCACCAACAATACCAATGGTCTCACCAGGCATAAGCTTGAGAGAAACATTCTGTACTGCGTGAACCTTATTAGGCTTAAAGATTGAGCCCGTACGCGTCTTAAACGTAACCGAAATATCATCGAGGAAGATAATTGGCTGCTCTTCAGTTGTTGTAGCCATTTACCTCACCTCCTTTTGAGAACGCTCAAGGTAAGGCACAAGACCATGCTCCTTCAGATACTCATCAGGCAGCTCGGAGAAACGATGGTGCTTACCAGGAATCTCCTTAATAACAGGATGTACCTCAAGGCCCAAGTCTGGGTGGCTTGAACGAGGAGCAAACCTATCGCCTGTTGGGAAGTCCTCTGGAGAAGGAACAGAACCTGGTACCTGGTGAAGTCTGGTACCGTCCTGTGCGCCTTCCTCAATGGAAAGAACAGAGCCGAGAAGACCGCGGGTGTACTCGTGAACAGGATTGGTCAGAAGCTCAGTAGTAGCTGCCTGCTCAATAACCTGGCCGGCGTACATAACGGTAATCTCAGAAGCAACCTCTGCAACAAGTGCAAGGTCGTGGCTAACAAAGATCATTGCGAAGCCAAGACGACGCTGGAGGTCATTTAAGAGCTTGATGACCTGCTTCTGAACAGTAACGTCCAAAGCGGTTGTTGGCTCGTCGCAGATAACCAGAGAAGGATCGCGGGTAAGTGCCATAGCAATCAGAACACGCTGACGCTGACCACCAGAAAGCTCGTGTGGATAAGACTCTAGCGTACGCTTTGGATCCAGGCCTACAAGCTCCAGAAGCTCCTCTGCAGAACGGGTGCCTCCCCTGCTGGTAAGCTGCTTCATCTGAGAAGAGATAAGCATGGAAGGGTTCAGCGAAGACAGAGCATCCTGGTACACCATTGCAAGCTCGTGACCAAGCAGCTTACGGTGCTCTTCTTTGGAGAGCTTCAGGAGGTCTTGGTCTTTGTAGAGAACCTCGCCAGTAATGGTTTCCTTTGGATCAGTTAGACCCATGATGACCTTGGTGGTAATTGACTTGCCGCAGCCAGACTCGCCAACCAGTGCCATGCACTGACCAGGACGAACATCAAAGCTTACGTGGTCAACAACCTTAACGTCTCCGTGAGACTCAAAGCTGATGCAAAGATCTTTAACACTGAGCAATGGAGCAACATCAAAGTCTGGCTTACGCCTGTCTGTTCTGGACAGCTCAACCTCTTTAAGTGCATTAAGTCTGCGCTCCAGGGACTCTGCCTGCTCTGCATAGGCACGAACTGGATCAGATGCAAGGATGTCATCAGCGCGCCTAGAGTCTGAGTTCTCTGTATCAACAGGAGCACCAGGTGCTGCTGCCATAGCGTCAGTAAGACCCTCGGAGAGGATGTTCAGTGCCAGGCAGGTCATCATAATAGCCAGGCCTGGGAAGAATGCCTGCCACCAACGGCCAGCAAGAACGCCGGCACGAGCATCAGCCAAGATGTTGCCCCATGTTGGAGTTGGCTCTGCAATACCTGCACCAATGAAGGTCAGGGATGCCTCAAAGATGATTGCGTCTGCAACAAGCGTAACGGTAAAGACCATGATTGGAGCAATGCAGT
>JABZGZ010000082.1 GCA_015259105.1 Atopobium sp.
TGAGGCCGCCATCAACAACTGGAAGAACCAGGAAGCCGCCGGGAGGTGCTGGATCGTGAACACCAAAGAGCAGGGTCAGGATGGAGCCGATAGAAGAACCGATCATCATGATAGGCATGACAGGCCAAATGTTCTTGGTCATGAAAGGAATTGCGCCCTCGGTAATGTGGGTGCAGCCAAGAATGAAGTTGACCAGACCAGCATTGAAGTCGGACTTGGTGAAGTATTTCTTACCAACGACAACAGCAAAGGTGGTGATCAGTGGAGGAACAATACAAGCAGCAGAAACTGCAGCCATGAAGTTAGTACCAAACTCATAGGTTGGGGTACCAACACCAGCAGCAAGAGCCTCGGTCAGAAGTGCAGTACCGGTAACGTAAGCTGCCTTGTTGACTGGGCCGCCCATGTCAAATGCGCACATGCAACCAATTGCAAGACCAAGGACAATTGGACCAGAAGCAGAAAGGCCGCGCAGGAAGTTCATCATGCCGGTGTTGATTGCTGCCATTGGACCAGAAATACCCAGCATAACCAGGCCAACAATGGTGGTGGAAAGCAGTGGGTACAGGAAGATTGCCTTCAGGCCATCAAGGTTCTTTGGAAGACCTGCAAGGAGCTTCTCAAGACCAACGATGACATAACCGGCAAGGAAGCCGCCGACGATGCCGCCCAGGAAGCCAAAACCAACGCCAGCGCCACCAGCATCAATCATGCCAGTGTTAGGGTTAATTGGAAGACCCTGGATAGCAATCATACCTGCAACAAAACCAGGAACCAGAGCAGGACGCTTACCGATAGACTCAGCAATGTAAGCAGAAAGAACTGGAACCATAAGGCCCATTGCAATGCCGCCAATGATCTTAAGCATTGCAGCAAAGCTGTTGTAGTCAGGTGCGGTAGAGCTGAAGGAAGTGATGCCCCAGAGGAATGAAACTGCAGTGAGAACACCACCAGCAACAACAAAGACCAGCATGTGGCTAACGCCGTTCATGAGGTGCTTGTAGATGATGTGGCCTACAGACTCTTTCTCAATGGTGCTTGAGACTGGAGCGTCATCTGCCTCTGCAAGCTCGCCCTCAGGCTGAGCAACAAGAGCGCGGTCGATAAGACCCTCAGCGTCCTTAATAGCAGCAGTAACACCAACATTTACCATTGGTTTTCCGGCAAAACGCTCGGCCTGAACGTCCTTATCAGCAGCAACAACTACTGCCTTGGCATTCCTAATCTCAGCTGCGGTGAGCTCGTTCTCTACACCGACCTGGCCGTGCGTCTCAACCTTAATGGTAAGACCTTTAGCTGCGGCGGCCTTCTCCAAGGCCTCCTTAGCCATAAAGGTGTGCGCAATACCGGTTGGGCAACCAGTAGCAGCAACGATGTCATACTTTGACTCGTCAGCCACAGCACTCCCCTTTCATCCTAGTGTTCGGAATTGTTCCAAACACAACCAAAAAAGCTGCTCAATGTTAGCACTGAGCAGCTTAAATGACCATACTTTTACGTAAAAAATCAGTCAGTAAGTTATGTTTCGCAGAAGCGTTGCGGCTGGCGAGAAACGCAAACCTCAATCGTAGGCCGCGCTCTTCAAGAGCGTGCCATCGCCAAGAATGCGCACCTCAGTCGTAGGCGAACGCATCTACTCTGCATCCTCCTGGCCAAAACGCTCTTGCCTCAGGCGCAGCGCCTCGTATGCGCAACCATACATTGCAGCCTGATTGCCCAAGCTAGCGGCCTCAATACGAGCGCCCTTGCTTACCGGCAAAGCGTACTGCTCAAAACACTCGCGAAGCTCGGTAGCAAACGTTGCAAACGAGCCCGCAACACCGCCGCCAATCAAGAACATGGCAGGATCAACCACGCACGACACCTGCGCCATAGCAAGGCCCAGGTAGTGACACATCTTATGGATAGCAAGGGTTGCGCATTCGTCACCCTGAGCGTGAGCTCTAAACACGGACACCGTATCGGTCTCGTGCTCAATGGTCACAGGAACAACGCCTCGAGAAGCGCATTCCTCCAGGTACAGGCGGACAACTCCCTTAGCGGAAGCATACTGCTCCAGGCAACCGTGACGACCACAGCCGCAGGTCAGCGTCTCTTCTGGCTCAACAATAATGTGACCAATCTCACCGCCAGCGCCAAAAGCACCCGCAGCAAGCTTACCGTCTACGACAACACCTGCACCAACGCCGGTGCCCAGCGCAATCAGCACAAACGACGGCACGCCCACGGCAACGCCAGCCCACGCTTCGCCCAGAGCAGCGGCGTTAGCGTCGTTGACAAACGCGATAGTTGCGTTTGGCAAGCACATATTAATTGCCTGCACCAATCCCTCAGGATCAATGTCTACATTGGCGAGAAGACCAACGGTTCCGTCATCTGCAACAGGACCTGGAATATCCAAACCACACGCAATAACATCGTTGCGGCTTGCTTTTTGACCATGAACAATCAGCTTAATAGCATCGGTTACCGTCTGATAACCATCCTCGTTATCAAGTGAGGGCGTCTTGACCTTCTGCTCAGAAAGCAGCTCTCCTTCTGCAGAAAAAAGTCCCAGTTTGATGGTAGTTCCACCAACATCAATACCCAATACGTATTCCATGAAACCCCCCTAGTTACCGCGCTTAAGTGCGCCTTCAACAAGCTGCGCAAGAACGTCTTCAACAGCGTATCCTGCAGCCTCAATAGCCATTGGAACAAGGGAGGTCTCGGTAAGTCCTGGGAACGTCTTCAGACCCATGACCATAACGTGATGTCCATCCCAAATAAAGTCGATACGAGCAAGATCTCTGCAGCCGTACGCCGTAAACACCTCAAGAGCTGCGCGCTCAAGAGCCTCACGAGCAGCAGCTGGATCTGCGCCAAGTGCTGCCAAAGACTCAGGACGAACTGGACAGAAGTGCTGAATACGCTCTGGATCAAGACGAGCATCCGTGTCGTAAATACCCTTGGTCACTGAAATCTCTACTGGTGGCAGGGTTTTCTCGCCATCTGCGTCAGAGAGCACGGTAACGCTTACTTCAACGCCATCAACCCACTGCTGGATAATGACGGAGTCGTCAAAACCAAGTGCGCCGAGAAGTGCTGGTCCAAGCTGGTCAGCGCTGTCAACCTTAGAAAGGCCCATAGCAGAGCCACCATGAACAGGCTTGACTGCTAGAGGGAAGCCGACGCCGCCACCAAGGCGCTCGGGAACCAGATCTAGAGCAGCTGCGGCTCCAAGATCTTTAAACGCACTGGCAGTCAGCACAATCTGAGGAGGCCAGATGACCTCGGACTCCTCCTTTGACCAGGCCTGGCGCACAATAAACGGCATGTCAGCTTTGTTCCAGGCTGCCCTACAAGATGCCGGCCTTGAGCCCACATACGGAATTTTGAGGAACTCCAAAAGCGCAGGTACTGCACCATCTTCTCCGCCCGCGCCGTGAAGGCACACAAACGCAACATCGGGTTTCTCGGCACGAAGGGTGTCTACCAAGTGTGCGTCAGCGTCAAGTGGCAAAACCTCATAGCCGCGCTTCTCCAAAGCCTCAGAGACAAGAGCTCCACTTTTGAGCGAGAAGTTCCTCTCAAATGAGGCTCCACCCATAATGACAGCAACTTTTATAGCCATACTTAACACTCCCTTGCAGAGGATTGAGATTCAGAATGAGAAGACTCAGGTAGAGCGCCCGCCTCTAGGAATGCGCGATACAGCGCCATGCGATCTTGGACGCACAAAGACAGCCTGCGGATTGCCTCGTGGATGCGCTCTGGCGTCTCAAATGAGTAGCACAGACGCATACTTGAACTAATACGCTGGTCAGGATAGCAATAAACACCTGGTACAAAGGCAACTCCCTCTTCAATTGCACGAGGAAGCAACTGCTCAGTATTGAGGTATGGCGGGAAGGTTACCCACAGGAACAAACCACCCTCTGGCTTAGTCCAGGTAACGTCTTTGGGGAAGAACTCTGCAAGCGCTGCGAGCATGGCGTCTTTTCTCTCTTTATAGCGAGACTTAGACACCTCAAGGGCCGCCTGCCAATCAACCTCATTGAAGTAGTGCTCGGCAAGAATCATGTTAAAGGGGCTGGTACACAGGTCAGAGCCAGACTTAGCAAGGTTGATGCGCTCAAGGAAGTGACGAGGTGCAACCATCCATGCAAGACGCAGTCCAGGGGCAAAAATCTTTGACGTGGTTCCCAAATAAATGACATTTGGATCAAGCGTCTTAAGGCGTGTTAGATCTTCTCCCTCAAAGCGGATAAGACCATACGGGTCATCCTCAACAACAGGGATGTTGTACTGGCGCGCCAGCTCAAGAAGGCGCAGACGCCTTGGCATAGACATGGTGATGCCAGCAGGATTGTTAAAATTAGGAATAACGTAGATGAACTTAGGCTTTCTGCCTTGGTCTGCAAGCTCTTTGAGCTTTGCCTCAAGCAAATCTGTTCTGATGCCTTCTTCGTCCATATCAATGGTGTGAACAGTAGGCTCATATGCAGAAAATGCCTGGAACGCACCAAGATAGCTTGGACCCTCACAGATGACGTCGTCCCCTGGATTTAAGAAAACGCGACCCAAGAAATCAAGCGCCTGCTGAGAACCAGAAGTCAAAATCATTTCGTCAGGATCAGCCTCGACGCCCTGAGCAGCTAAAATCTTGCAGATGGTCCTTCTGCACTCAATGCGGCCATCAGAGTTGCCATACTGAAGAGACCTAAGTCCCTCAACAGCAACGCAGCGTCGAGCGCAC
>JABZGZ010000083.1 GCA_015259105.1 Atopobium sp.
ACCTTCTCGAGACCAATCTCTGTTGTTGCAATGGTGTGCTTTGCCTCATCCATCTCAAAGTCAACATCTGGAGTTAATCCACGAACTGCCTTTGCAAAATCCTTATAGGTACCTGCGGATTTAGTGCCAGCACCAGAAATAATCAGAGGAGTACGAGCCTCATCGATAAGGATGGAGTCGACCTCGTCGACGATGGCGTAGTGGTGTCCACGCTGAACACGCATCTCTGGGCGAGTAACCATGTTGTCGCGCAGGTAGTCAAAGCCAAACTCTGAGTTTGTACCGTAGGTAATATCTGCCTCATATGCAGGCTTTTTAAGGCTCAGTCGCATGCCGTTCTGCAGAAGGCCAACACTGATGCCCAAGAACTTGTAGATGGTGCCCATCCACTCACTGTCTCGTTTAGCCAAGTAGTCATTGACCGTAACGATGTGAACGCCTTCGCCGCTCAGTGCGTTAAGGTAACCAGCAAGAGTGGAGACAAGCGTCTTACCTTCACCGGTCTTCATCTCTGCGATAGTGCCCTTATGCAGCGCGATACCACCGATGAGCTGGACATCAAAGTGACGCTGACCAATAGTTCTTACTGACGCCTCACGTACCGTCGCAAAAGCCTCTGGGAGAAGATCGTCTAGACTTTCTCCTTCAGCATAGCGAGCCTTGAACTTCTCGGTCTGAGCCTGAAGCTCTTCATCGCTCATTTCCTGCATTGTTGGCTCAAGCGCATTGATCTTCTCGACAATACGCTGATATGCTTTGAGGTCCTTGTCAGCACCAAAGGACAGAATCTTAGAGAGGAAATTAGGCATAGCTTTTTCCTTGACGTCGGGCATCTATCTTCGGTTGATAGACACAGTATTCAACTTATATATCATACCCCGTCTAACTGCTTGAATCACACTACATGGCGTCGTAAAATCCCAATTTCGTTATTTCTCCACCACTAGTTTCTATTGATTCTTTTCCCTTTTCTGCACCTGCAATCATCCTGAGCTGTTTAGACGGCATTTTTCTACGCTTCATAACGTATTTCTGCACGTACAAATCGTAGTAATGCTGCGCATCCTGCGCCCGACCACATTTTCTCAGTGCCTGAATGAGCGCCATAAGTGTGTCCTCTCGCATATCATCAACAAGGTAGGCGAGCTCTGCAAAATGCACCGCAAGCGTATAGTGGGTAATTCTCAAAGCAGCCTCCGAAGCCGTTACCATGGTATCTATGTATTGATCTCTTAGGGCAACACGAATGGGATCTGCAAACCTAAAGCATTCATCCTCAGGAAGATACAGATCCCCTTGGTACAGCTCTTCCGCCTGCTTAGCCAGATGCACTATGTCTTCATCGCTGTTCGATGACGCCACACTCTTTGCTAATCGCGTAAAAATATCAATATCTACGGTCACCTGCTGGGGATTAAAACTAAGTGTCTTTTCAATCCGAGATGCTTCCAAAGGCTCACAATCTGTCTGAATCTCCTGGACCTCTTTGCGAATAACTCGAGTTGCTTGATACAGGCGCTCTTGCCAATGTGTCTGATCAGCCTCTGGCCAAATCTGCTGCGCAATCTGCGACCTAAAGCTCATGTGATTATGAGCGAGCGCCAAATACACAAGCAGCGCCTTTGCTGATCGATAAGCAATTTTTCTGCCAGCAATCTCCTCTCCTTGAACCGACAAGCTAAATCTACCGAGAAGAGCAAGGTAAACTCCTGGGTGAGCGTTATTTACCTTCTCTACGTGCAGGCTCTTCAGAGCGGAGTCTTCAGTCCAAGAATCCCCCGCTCCTTGCCGAGATACTCTCCATTTTGTTATGTCTCGTTTTCCCTCATTTGAACGTAGGTAATGGAGCCATTCTTCTGGAATTTCTCGTTCTAAGCACTGCTGAAATTCAGACTCATCAGACAGAAGCGCTCTCACAAGCCACATGGCATTTTCTGGAACTCCATACTCAACCGCATCCAGCCAAACGGGAGCATGTCCGTTTACACTCTTAAAGAGAGCTTTATATATTGTTCTACATGCAGCTTTTAGCGATGGATGGGTAATTGTCTCAAGGCTTTTCTCCGTAGGTTTAACGCCTAAGAAAAATCCCGCAATATCTTCAATGATCTTTCCGACTTGCACCACATATAGTGAATCCCATTCCCTACTCAGCAGCACCGCTCTTCTCGCCTGGAGTTGTGCTTTGGGATATGCTCTGCTTCTGAGGCTGAGAAGAGCTCCAATAAGAAGCGCGGGCACTTGAATCATACGATTACCCTGCAGTTCTGCTTGGCTGATGAGCTGCTCAGTATCGTATAAGTCTCCCACAGAAGAGCTTTTTTCAAAAAGGTAGCGAACGCATTTAAGTAGTCCTACAGACCCCTTTAAGCCTCTGGCCTCACCTTCTTGTAAGAAGGAGATCGCGCCTGAAGCGCGCGTATCAAATTCCTTTTGATATACACCCAACAATGCGTAAAGCAATTCGACGTCAACAGCTTGAATTGACGAGGTTATTGATGCAGCCTTCTCATGCTGCTGCTCAAGAAGCAGCAGCTGAAGGGCATACTTAAAATTTCCTTGCAAAGCTAAATCAATTGCGCGTTTATGTAGAGCAATTTTCTTCTCTAACGGACCCAGCTCAAGGTCTTCCTTCAAAGGTGGCAGAGGCTTTTGCAAAATCAACTTCAGTAAACTCATATATGCCATTTGCTTAAGAAATCCGTTAAATGAAGTGAGATTCTTGAGTGCCCTATCAGCATCTTTAGTATTCATCGGCCCCTTAGCACTAGACAGCGAATCCACCATTCCCTTAGCAGCTTTTTTACTTGAGTTATCGAGCGTACAGTCAGAATGTGTAGCAGTGAGCGCATTATCTACCAGCTCAATATATCCAGCATCTGCAAATTCTGCTGCATGAGAAAGAACAATTTCCCAGATAATCTCTTCTCTAACCAGCGAGCTTACAAATGCAGCTTTAGAGAAATCTTCCCTATCGATGAGCAGGGCTATAGCTTTCAGAACAAGCTTTTCATGCTTACCCGCTAGAGTCACAAGCTCCTGTTTATTAAAGTTCAACACATCAAATCTTGTAGCATGAATACACGAGAAACGCCTAGTTTCTACATGCACGCCAAAGAAAGGCGCATCTTGCTCTATCTTGGCCAAATACTCAAGATCAACTTGTCCGCATATACGGCTTAAATCATCAAATGAACCAACACCGAGCAACATCATGCCCAGCCTGAGCCTAAGTTCCTCAATGCCTAGCGAGCTTCTGAGCATATACGATGCAACGCAAGCAAGACTAGTTAGATACGTAATTGGAACATCCACATCTCCATGCTCGCAAAATGTAACTGGCAAAGAGTAAACAAGCGTTGGAATACCGCGAGTCAATCTCATATTAGTCAAAATTGATTGTTCAGAATTATCTATTCCAGGCATAAACGTGAGCAGCTCATTCTTTCCCAAAACATACACACTAGGGACTTCGTCGATTAACTGACGAGCTTCAGGAGATAAAGAAATCGCAACAAGACAGCCAGCCATGCGAAGGCGCGCAATTGATTTAACCTGGCGAGAAACAAAATACTCGTCAGACGGAGGAAAATCATCAATAAGAACTAACCTTTTAACCGCCTTTGATTTCTTAGCATTGCAGATAGAAGTGCTTTTCTTAGTAAGGATCTGAGTTGCCTCTTTAGCCGACAAACTGGAAAGAGAGATTTCGTACACAGTCCATCCGTGTGACTGCGCATAATCTGCCAACTCACGCAAAAACATGGTCTTACCCATGCAGGGCTCTGCACAAAGCGCGAGCGGCCTATTGGTCTTTTCCATTGTTCTGAGGAAGTGCTGAGGTGGAACTACCCTGCTATAGTCACCCATCACATGGCGAGAAGACCCACCGAGCAGCGACTCTGTTCCAGCAGTTTCTCTGTTTTCTGACTCCATAAAACCTCTCCTTACTATTCAAACACTCAAGCGCTACATGCGCTCTAACATTTCTCGTCTCAAAATTTGGTGTGGGATAAATAATCAAGCCAAATTTGTCAGAAAGTGAGAAGGTTTAGGTGAACGGTAGGTGAAATATGGTCAGATTCGTGACAGATTAGTAACAAAATACACACAGAAATGCACAAATGTTAAAACAAGATAACATCAAATGGTAAAAATTATCTTCCGTGAACGGCATTTAATTAAGAAAATTATGTAAATATTGTGATACACAATAAATATATAATACGTAATAAATATGGATTTTTAGTAAAAATTTTTATGCTATTTTCGAATATTCTCTACCAAAAAAAGAGGACCCCACAAACGTGAGATCCTCTCGACATAAAAATGCCCCTTGTTGGTCAGCGACGTCCTGCTCTCCCACGGACTTACTCCGCAGTACCATCGGCGCTCGGGGGCTTAACTTCTGGGTTCGGAATGGGACCAGGTGTGCCTCCCCTGCCATGGTCGCTGACCAACAAGGGGTATTCTTGTTTCATGAGGGTTTTCTCACGTGCCCTGAGGGCCGCACAGTGTGACGTTAAATTCAAAGGCTTCAAAAATCACGCATCAGTTCAAAATATATTAAAGAAAAGAAGAGCTCGACCGATTAGTAATGCTCGACTGAATGCCTTACAGCACTTACA
>JABZGZ010000084.1 GCA_015259105.1 Atopobium sp.
TAGCAGAACCTACCAAAGCTGCGCTATTTTGTGCGCCAGGCCTAAAAGCCGACGTTAACACGCTACAGAATCATAATCACCCGCATATGAACTGCCTCCCATTTCTTATGTCCAAGAAATGGGAGGTAGTTCACTTTGTCATTTGCGGTCGATTGATTTTCTCGCCATTGGCGGCTGGCCTTCTCCAGGTGATCTTCTAGTCTGTTGCGACGCTTATTTCATTGCAGCAAGAGTCTTTTCCCAGGCAGCAAGCGAGTCCACGCAGGTCTGATACGCAACGCAGTAGCTCACGCGTAGCCAACCTGGGCAGCCGAACGAGTCGGATGGAACAGGCAGCAACTCAAACTGCTTTGCCACATCGCAGAATGCCTGAGCGTCTCCACCAGGAGCACGAACCCACAGGTAGAATGCACCATCAGGCTGGATGTACTCGTAACCAAGCTTGGTGAGGCCCTCGGTCAGAACTTCTCGATTCTTTGCGTAGGCTTCAACATCTGCTGGCTCATCAACACAATCGATAATGACGCGCTGGAAAAGCGCTGGCGCACAAACAAAGCCCAACAGTCGAGCGGCACCCGCACAAGCTGCGTAAATCTCCTTCTGCTCCGGATTAGAAGCGGGAACCAGCACCCAACCAATACGCTCGCCAGGAAGCGAGAGGGACTTGGAGTAGGAATAGCACACAATAGTGCGCTCGTAGACATCGGGGACCCAAGGAACCTCAATATCTCCAAAAACAATCTCGCGGTAAGGCTCATCGGAGATGACGTAGATGTCTGTGCCCAGCTCAGCGGAGCGTTTACGGAGCATATTGGCAAATGCATCCAGGTTTTCTCTGGTGTACACAGCGCCAACAGGATTGTTTGGAGAGTTGATAATCACCGCGCGAGTCTTAGGCGTAAGAGCCGTGCAAACAGCATCAACATCAATTTGGAAGGTTGTCTGGTCAGCCAAAACCTCAACACACGTAGCCTGAGCATGGTCAATCCATACACGGTACTCAGGGAAGTATGGCGCAATAACAATAACCTCTTCACCTGGGGAAACAACGGAATTGAGCGCCATAGAAACGGAAGCTGCAGCTCCGCAAGTCAAGATGAGGTCGTCTGCCTGAGCTGCGTGGTCTCCAAAGCGGCGTCGCAGCGACGCGGCAATTGCCTCTCTAGCCTGGGGAATGCCGATTGCAGGCGTGTAGCTGTGGACCTGCTGAGGAGGCAGCTGCATGGCGGCCTCGATAGAGGTACGAACAGACTCAGGAGCAGGCACGGAAGGATTGCCGATCGAGAAATCAAACACATTCTGAGCGCCAATCTCAGCGCGACGCTGCATCGCATAGCCTGCGATCTCACGGATTGCAGACTTTTCTGATCCGTATGCAAGACTTGTCTGATTGACCATGGTTTCTCGATTCTCTCGAAGCCTACAGTACCTACCTGGTAAAACGTTGGCGTTGAAGTCGTAGATGCTGCCGTGGCGCGTCTAGCCGCGCGCAACCTTTGATAGATAGCATATTGGGCGAGAAAATCGATCTTCTCGCCCAAGCTTTAAAAGTTTTAACAAATTTGTATCTATTGCACGGGTTTTGCCGCAAATTTTTGAAGCAAACCGGCCCGCCTCAGCCTATTCGTACACGCAAGGCTTCAGAACGCCAACAAATGGCAGATTGCGGTAGCGCTCAGCGTAGTCCAAGCCGTAGCCAACAACAAACTTGTCGGGTACATGAGTGCCTACGTAACGAGGGTCAATAGCTGGGCGCTTGCCCTCAATATCCTTGACCAGGAAGGCAGCAATCTCAATGGATGCGGGGTTACGAGACTTGAGCATACGCACCAGGTAAGAAAGGGTCAGGCCGGAGTCCAGGACGTCCTCGACGATGATGACGTGACGGCCTTCAATCTTGGTGTCAAGATCCTTTACGATGCGCACAACGCCAGAGCTCTTAACACCGTCGCCGTAGCTGGAAACAGCCATAAAATCGATGGAGAGCGGGCACTCAATGGCGCGCATGATGTCGGCCATGAACACAACGGCTCCGCGAAGAACAGCAATGACCAGGGGGTTCTTGTCAGCGTAGTCACGCGTGATCTCTGCACCCACCTTCTTGACGATGTCCTTGATGTCCTGCTCGTCAAGTAGAATCTCCTGAATATCAGGGTGAAGCTCCGCCATTACTGGCTCCTCTCAAATGGCTTGTGACCAGAATAGATGTTCAATTCTAGCAGCTGTTTTGTATCTTGCGTACATTTTACTCGTTCATCGGGACGAATTCCCGCAACCCACACTACATGTCCACGAATATTTGTGCGCACAATAGGCATCATACTCCTGGATTCAACGGGTACGCCCGCCTCGCCTAGCAGGTCAGAGATCTTTTTTGACTGCCCGTGCATGCCCAGAGGCTGCATGGTGTCCCCCGCCTCGGGTCCCGAGACCCACAGACTGCCACCGTGAACTGGATCTACCCCACAGGCCTGTGCGTCGAGAAGAACCGACTCACCCAACCATTCCTGGCTATGCGCGGTTGCATAGGACACGACGTCAAAGCCGTGCTCCACGGGGAGAATGCGTGCCGAGAGCACTCGGCCGTCTGCCAGTTCCAACGTTCCCGGCACCGCAAGGTGCTCGCCAAACGTTGTCGCAGCAGACGCTGTGCCTGCAGGTTCGTTGCCAGCTGCGGCACCCGCGCTCCTCGCGGCGCCCGCGGCGCCCGCAGCGCCTGCCGTGCCCGCGTCGCTCGCCGTGCCCGCGGCGCTCGCGGCGCCCGTGAACGAGAACGTCACGGTGCCCAAGCGAACGCGCGCCTCAAGGTTCTGCGGCAGGTTAGCCACGCCAACTCCCGCAGCGACCGCTTCGAGCACGGCATCTACGTGCCTAAACTCAAGCCAAGCCTCGGGAATCAGCTGTCTAGCCACAATCCTCACCACACGGCGAGCAATCACCACGTCGGTAGAACTCAGCTTCAGCGCGTCAAGTACCAGCGAAGACTCACTCTTCCGCAGCGTAATCTGCCTCAGCTTGCGAGCAGCCTTCGCCTCAAGATAATCGTCTTCGTCAGTCATCAAATCTGCAATTTTGCTCAGCGTCTGCACCAACAACGGGTTTCTCGCCTTAAGAAGCGGAAGCACGTTGTGGCGCATATACGCACGTAGATAGTGGGTGTCAGTGTTAGTGGCGTCCTCGTGCCAGTCCAGGCCGCGAGCCTTCAGCCAGTCTTTGAGCTGGTCATGTGTGTAGTCGAGCAGCGGACGATAAATCAGCCCGCGATGCCTAGGAATCGACGCCAGGCCGCTCATTCCGGATCCACGCATCACGTTCATCATGAACGTCTCCGCGCGGTCGTCAGCCGTGTGCGCTGTCAAAATCTTTGCCTTCTGGCGAGAAACCCCCTGTTCAGCGCAAAGTTTTTGAGCGAGTTCTCGCGCGGCGTCATACCGCACCCGACGACCAATGTCTTCCACGTTGCCGTCACGCTCCTGCGCGAGCTTTGCCACGTCCACGCGTAGCACGGTGCAGGGAACTCCCAGCGAATTGCAAGTCTCTTGAACAAAGTGCTGGTCATCGTCTGCATCGTCTCCGCGAAGCAGGTGGTTTACGTGTAGCACATGCAGGCGCTCTTTTGCGATGCACGCAAGTCCCGCGCCGTCGCCAAGATCAAACGGCTCCGTTACCGCCATGTGAAGCAGCGCCATCGAATCGGCTCCGCCCGAGACCATAAGGATGACGGGCGCGGTAATCTGGCCTCGGCGCTGACCTTCCTCCCGGCCTTGGCACTGGCTCTCCGCCTGACCTCGGCGCGAGCCTTCTGCCTGGTCTTTTGCGTCGAAAGCGTTCTTTTTATTGAAGTATGCGTGTACGGATGGCACTTAGCACCAATTTCTGTCCGGTGTGTTTGTTACAGTTATACCCGAAAGTTACTCAGTAGAAAGAAATTCATGAATCCCACGTTTCGCCTACATATTCTTGCCAGTGGATCAAAGGGCAACTGCAGCCTGTTAGAAACGCCTGATGGTCTCATTATGATTGATTGTGGAATCTCTAGAAAAGAAATTCTGCGTCGGTCTAAAGAGTTGAACGTTAGCCTGTCTGAGCTCGTAGCTATCTTTATTACGCACGAGCACACCGACCACGTCGCGGGTCTTTCGGTAGTAAGTAAAACTTTTGATGTTCCCGTGTTTGCTACAACAGGAACTGCTGCTGTGCTTTCAAGAAGAAGTTCCTGCTCAAGCGTCACCTTTACCCTTGTTGACCAGGCAGGTTCTGTCTATGTTGATGCCGCTCCAGACATTGAGATAAGCACCTTCCCTACCTCGCATGATGTCTGCGAGCCTATGGGCATGCGCTTTGATTATCTCGCTGGTCCCGATAGGCGCATCGTGGACTCCGTGGGTTACTGCACCGACACGGGTATTTTGACGCCCAAGGCTCTCGAGTGCCTCTCTGACGTGCGCCTGCTTGCTATCGAGTCCAACCATGAC
>JABZGZ010000085.1 GCA_015259105.1 Atopobium sp.
TTTTAGGAGGAATGTTACGATATGTTACGTAAATTCAAAATCAAAGTAGACGGTCAAGAGTACCAAGTAGAAATGGAAGAAATCGGAGCAGTTGCGGCACCCGCTCCTGTAGCACCAGTTGCAGCTCCAGCGGCACCTGCTGCACCAGCAGCCCCAGCTGCACCTGCTGCTCCAGCTGCGCCTGCAGCACCAACCGTGCCTGGTGCACCAGTGCCTCCAGGCGCTCCAGTTCCTCCCTCCTTCCCTAAGGAGAACTAGTCATGGCAAATAACGTTCCACAGGCTCCTCAGCGCCCCGATGTGCCTGAGCAGAACCTGCAACTTTCAGGAGATGTCTTTATCCCAGCTCAAGTAAGCGCTGGTCAAGTTCCTGTTCTTGATCGTTCCGAGCTCAAATTGCCTTCTGACCTCAAAGTGTTCTGGATGCTGCTTAAGGTTCAGATCACCATGATTTGGACTACGCAGGTTATAGGTGCTCGAAAGAATTTTGAGAAAAAGGTTGGCGCAAATGCCCTGCCGATTGTCGGTGGTATTTTTGCAGTTGTTGGCGCGATCTTCATGATGGTTTACATTTACGGCATTGCGACAACTCTAGCCATTGCCGGCTTCACAAGATTGCTTCCTTTAGCAGGAATTCTTGTCGGCGCTCTACCTGGTGTAATTTTGACGTTTGTAAAGGCCAATGGCGTGCTTTTTGCGTACAAGGATTACGACTTTATCATGTCGCTTCCAATCAAAAAGAGCACCATTATTTATTCTCGCGTAGCAGCTCTGTATGCTACAGAGGGCATTTGGTCCATCACCATTATGCTGCCAGTCTTTTTGGCCTATTTCACCTTTGAAGCGGGCACACTCCCACGTTTGATTGGCGCTTTGTTTGCACTTGTTCTTGGGCCGAACCTTGCGGTTTCTGTAGCTATTCTCTTGGCTTTTGCGGTTGCAGCCCTTGCTGCAAAGCTGCACTTTAAGAACTTGGGAATGGTCATCGGTGGCGTTTTTGGCCTTTTCTTTATGGTCGCGTATCTGTTCTTTATCTTTACGGTATCTTTCAACGCAGACAAGTTTGCCCCAGGTGTGGTGGGTAATTTCCGCGACACCGTCTTTAGCGTTGCAAGTTCAGTTGGCGTAGTTTATCTTCCATCACTGTGGATTGCGGATTTCTTTAATTCTGGCTCCATTGTTAGCTTCTTACTGTTTGTCCTGGTTTCTGTTGGTGCTCCTGCAGCAATTGTGGCCATCATTTCTCGCTTCAATGATCGCATTAATGCGCTGGTAAGCGAGGACAAGGTTCAGAAGAAGTTCACCACCAAACAGATTTCCACCAAGTCCGCGACGCCTTTTGTTGCTCTGATCAGAAAAGAGATTCAGACCATCACAGGTTACCCAGCAGTCTTTATAAACATGCTTTTTGGCTGCTTGCTGATGGTTATTCTCGCCTTTATTTCTCTGTTCTTTAGCACGTCGTCTATCGTGGCCTATTTTGTTCCTGCGTCCGAGGTTCCGCGCTATCTCCCTTTGGCAAGAACCATCTTTGGCATGGTAACCACCTGGTTTGGCACCTCGATGTTCTGCGCTGCCAACTCTGCTGCCATTTCATATTCGCTGGAAGGCCGCTCAAACTGGCTGATGGCAACTATGCCTGTATCTTCAAAGCAGATTTTTGGCGCAAAGATTGCCGTGAACATGCTTTACGTGCTCATCTTTAGTGTTGTGACCCAGATTTTCTTCCTGATTCCTGGTCACATCACCATTGAAACGGCCCTGAGAAACGTCATTCTGCCACTCTGCATTGTGTTCCTGGTATCTAACGTGGGCCTGGCCATTGATATCCGCCGACCAAACTTTGACTGGACTTCTGTCATCGATATCACCAAGAGAAGCCTTTCGGTCACCGTATCTTCTCTTGCGGGCACGCTGGGCTCCATGTTTGTTATCGGCGGTACGTTCATGATGATGATTGTTCCGGTTATCGAATCATTTAGCTCGTCAACAGGCGTGATTAACGAGACGCTGCCAAACATTATCTTTGTCACGCTGTCGCTGGTGAACGCAATTATCGGCTATCTGATCTTTAACAACACCGTTCACCGAGGAGTTAGAATCTAACTTTTGTGATGCGCAGGGGCGGCCTCGCGGAATTTTACGTCGTCTACCTGCGGTAACAACACAAAATCTTCTGTCGAGAAGAAACTTCGAGGCACCCACCGTATATCGTTTATCGAATGGTGGGTGTCTCTTTTTGTGCTTTGCGGTACGGTAGGGTGGCTAGAGGTTTTCTTGTTCGGTAAGTAGCAGGAAGGGCCGAAGCATATCGCGCTAGACTCGGGCGCGAACTATCGGCTGACCTTCTCGGCTGCTTGCCGCAGTCAGAGGAGGCATCATGGCCGAAAAAAATGTTTCTAAGGTAAAGAATGTGGTCCTGGTGGGCCAAGGTGGCGTGGGCAAAACCATGCTTGCCGAGGCAATGCTGCATCTGACGGGTGCAACCACTCGTTTAGGCGGCCACGCAGGCACAAAGCCCACGCTTGATTACGATTCGCAAGAGTCAGAGCGCGGATTCTCTATCTCTACTACTATCGCACCGATTACCTGGGAAAATACACGCATTAACGTGCTCGATGCACCGTGCTATCCTGACTTTGTGGGTGACGCCTATTCGGCAATGAGCGCTGTTGAGACTGCGCTGTTTGTCGTAGATGCAGCTAGTGGACCTGGCACTATTACTACCAGGCTTTGGTTTGCCGCCGAGGATCTGTCACTGTCTCGCGCGCTGTTCATTAACCGCCTGGATCGCCCTGATGCAGATTACGAGACCGCAATGGCTATGCTCCAGGACCGTTTTGGTTCCTCACTTGGCGCGGTAACTATTCCAATGGGCTCCGGCGAGGCTTTCTCTGGCATCATTGACGTTGTTCATCAGAAGGCTCGCAAGCTGGTAGATGGCAAGCCCGAGGTCACCGACATTCCTGCTGAGTTCCAGGCAGAGGCCCAGGCCGCTCGCGCCGCTCTGACCGAGCTGGTTGTTGAGGCAGACGACGAGCTGATGATGCGCTACCTCGAGGGCGGAGAGATTACGCAGGAAGAGCTTGAGGGCCTGCTGGGCAAGGCTCTTATGGAGCGCATTTTTGTTCCTGTCTTCTCCGGCTCTTGCGTTCGCGAGGAGGGCGTTATCTCTCTGCTTGATGCTGTTGACGGCTGGTTCCCAACTATGTCCGACTTTGGCCGCATTCCGCTGGTCAACGGCGAGCAGCTTGATATTTCACCTGATGACGAGCGCCCTGTTGCGTTTGCCTTTAAGTCGCTGCAAGATCCGCAGAACGGCAAGCTTACGTTTGTGAAGGTGCTCGCGGGTACCATTTCTGCAGGTGCCGAGCTTATCAACGCTCGTACACGCAAGCCCGAGCGCCTTTCTCACCTGTATCGTATGTGCGGCAAAGACACGGCTGACGTCAGCACCGCTGCAGCCGGCGACATCGTGGTAGTTCCAAAGCTCGAGGCTATGACGGGCGACACGCTTTCCGTTACCGGCAAGGTCGAAGCCGCCGCATTCAGGTTCCCCAACTCCCTGTACCGCACGGCCATTGAGCCTGATGAGCGCGGCACCGAGGGCAAGCTCTTTGCGTTCCTGGAGAAGGCCGCCGACGCCGATCCAACCCTCAAGGTTGAGCGCGACGAGGACACCGGCCAGACCATTGTTTCTGCAATTGGAGAGGCACAAGTAGCCGTTCTTCTCGAGCGTCTTGAGCAGCGAGCCGGCGTTTCCGCACATAAGGTTGCGCTTCGCATTCCATATCGCGAGACAATCCGTCGAGTTGCAAGTGCTCAGGGCAGGCACAAGAAGCAGACCGGCGGCTCTGGCCAGTACGGCGACTGCTGGCTGCGCATCGAGCCAAACCCAGACGCAGGTTACGAGTTTGTGGACGAGATTGTAGGTGGCCACATTCCACGCGGCTTCATCCCCGCTATTGATAAGGGTGTCCAGGAGACTATGCGTGAAGGCGTTTTGGCTGGATATCCTATGATTGATGTTAAAGTTGCTGTTTACGAGGGCTCTTACCACCCAGTCGACTCCAACGAGATGGCATTCAAGACCGCTGCTCGCATTGGTTTCCAGAAGGCTGTTGACCAGGCAGAACCCGTTCTCCTGGAGCCTATGGCTCACCTGGAGATCACCGTTCCAGACAGCTATGCAGGTTCCGTCATGGGTGACGTCTCCGCTTCCCGCGGTCGCGTTGAGGGAATGTCTTCCGGTACCGGCGTTTCCGCTGGTGAAACTACCATTAAGGCAACGATTCCATACGCAGAGGTTACTGATTACGCTACAAGGCTGAGGTCCCTCTCGCGTGGAACGGGCGAGTATACCGTTGAGCTAGCAGGATACGAGCAGGTACCACACGACATCCAGGCTCGTCTTGCTGCCGAGTACGCCGCGCG
>JABZGZ010000086.1 GCA_015259105.1 Atopobium sp.
GTTCCCTCTTCTGGCGAATAGGTAAAGACGGACGTGTAGTCAAACTCCTGCTCCTGAATAAAGTCATAGAGCTCGTCTGATTCTTCGTCGGTCTCGCCCGGGAAACCACACATTCCGGTGGTACGAAGAACCATGCCAGGAATCTCTGTTCTGAGGCGATCAAAAAGCTCACGAAGCTCCTGCGTAGAACCGGAGCGACCCATGCGCTTAAGAATACGCTCGTTGCAGTGCTGAATTGGAATATCAATGTAAGGTAGAACCTCAGGCGTATCACGAATGGTGCTGATAAGCTCATCGGTCATACCTTCTGGCTGCAGATACAAAACGCGAATCCAGCCCTTATAGGGACGGACTACCTCAGCAACCTGCTGCATAAGCTTAGCAAGCGTTGGCGTCTGACCATCTGCTGTATCAGGCATATCCGAGCCCCAGATGCCGGTGTCCTGGCCAATCAAGATGACCTCACGAACACCGCCTTCCATCAGCTCATGTACCTCTTGAAGAATCTCTTCAGCAGGTCTTGAGTGATAGTGGCCACGAATATACGGAATAGCGCAGAAAGCGCAGAATCTGTCACAGCCCTCAGAAATCTTGACAAATGCACTGGCGCCATCAATGGTGCGCAGCATGCCGTGAGCAGCAACAATGGACTGCGTTGGCTCAGGAATATTCAGAACGTCTGCGACAACGCTCACAATGCCATCTTCTTGATCTGCGGAAACAAAAGCAGCAACCTCAGGAAGCTGCTCATTAAGTTCTGCGCCGTAACGAGAAGGCACGCAACCACACATAATAATGGGCAGCTTACGCACTCCCTCAGAAGCGCCTTCGGCAATCTCAAGGGTAGTCTCAATAGACTCTTCTGTTGCAGAAGCCAAGAACGAGCAGGTATTGATAATTGCAACGTCTGCTGACTCTGGATCTGCAACTTCACCAAAACCAGAGGCCAAAAGACGCGCACGCATGCGGTCTGTGTCAACCTCGTTTTTAGCGCATCCTAACGTGATGTATAGGACGTTATAGCCCCTATCGATAGTTGTTGAACTGGAGGGGCTGGCCATAGTCTTTCTCCTTAAGGCTTGCAATCACAGACTGAAGAACATCGCGAGAAGCGCTAGAAACACGCAGCTTATCGCCCTCAACGGTTGCCTTAGCCTTAACTTTCATATCACGAATATCTTTAGCGATCTTCTTGGCAGTCTCCTGGTCAATTCCAGAAACAATTGAGCCAATCTGACGCACGGTAGAGCCTGCTGCAGGAATGGGGTCTCCCCAACGAATAGCAGTAAGATCAATTCCGCGCTTTACCAGCTTGGAGCCAAGAACATCCCTAACCTGAGATGCAACAAAATCTGCAGGAGCCTCAATAGTGAACTTGCCCTCTTTCTTAGAGAGCTCAAGTGTTGCGCCAGAATCTTTTAGATCGTAACGCTGGGTAAGCTCACGAGCTGCCTGCTGAAATGCATTATCAACTTCCATCATGTCTACTTCAGACACAACGTCAAAGCTTGATTCTTTAGCCATTTCCCCTCCGTATTACCTGGGCGAGAAGTTCTTCTCGCCCCATGGCGTTTAGTTATTGCTTGTATTGCTGTTGGAATTCTGGTTGTTAGTTGTGCCAGAAGTTCCACCGGTATTACTCGTTGACGTGCTGTTTGTTTGAGTTCCGGAAGCATTTGCTGCAGTACCGTCAGCAGGCTTAGTTCCCTGAATGGTCAAGGTACCAATACCAGAAGCATTTGCGTCAAATGGCTTAGCAGTACCATTAACGGTTACCGCAACAGCACCAGGAGTACCTGCAAGAACGGTCATGGAATCAGTGACGGTGTATGTCTGAGACCATGGACCGGTAATAGCGTCAGCCTCTACGCTCTTGCCGTCAACCGTAATCTCAACCCAGCTGGTCTGACCATCTGCAACAGTAACCACTACGGTAGTCTGCTTTGGAGTCTCTTCCTTCTTTGGCTCAGTTGTAGTGGTGCTCTTAGAAGCATCAGTAGAATCCTTCTTAGAGGTGTCCGTGTTGCTGTTTGTAGTAGTGGAATTCTTAGAAGAATCAGTTGTTGAGTTGTTAACGCTTACCGTCTTTGTTGCGGTAGGTGTGGTTCGTGCGGTCATGCAAGAACGAACGCTAAACAGCAAAACTGCAGTAATAATCACAACAACAAGAGCAAACACGGTGGCAATGGTGCGGCCCGTATCAGAGAAATAATTCTGAAGCGCTCCCATAAAGCCTGGTCTTTGAGGAGCACGGCGCTGTTGAGCGGCGGCGCTAGATGGCTGGCGACGACGAACATTAGGCCTATCTACCTGCGCAATATTTCTAGAGCCACGGCGACCGGAAATAGTAGATGCTCGCTCATAAGGATCAGTTACATTGTCATAGCGAAGGTCATCGGTGTAATCGCTTGGAGCAACAGTTCTTCTGGTTACATCGTCTTTATAAGCTGGCATGCTAACGCCCGCAATACCTACACGTCTGCGCTGAACGCCACCACGTGTACGACTTGCCATGGTCTTCTGGCGAGAAGCCTCTTCAATACCGGCATTATACGCATGACCTGTGGCGTAGCGAGAATATGAGTAACCGCCAGCGTCCTCTTCAGATGCCTGAGCACCCAGAGGTACACCGGTTTGTCTAGAGCGTACACCAGAGGTAGTTGCAAATGCGCCCATATCGCCAGCTGGTCCTCCCGATGTGGGGAGAAGACCGTGGTACTGCACGTATGCCTTTGGTCTGCTACCGGACTCGTTTACAACGTCATAGCCAGCAATGCCACGGCCAGACTGGGTATCGCGCGTACGACGGCGCAGCTCATGAGAATAGGTGCCGTTTTCAAACTCGTAGCTCTCTTCCTGGAAGAGGTCTACGATCTCGCGCGGATTAAGTCCTAGATAGCGAGCATACGAAGAAAGCATGCCCTGAGCATAACCACTCTGCGGCATGTTCTTAAAATCGCCTTCCTCAAAAGCAATAAGTGCCTGCTCTTTGAGGCGAAGTATCTTTGATGCTTGCGTGATAGAAAGTCCGAGTTGACGTCGACGTTCTACGAGCATCTCACTAAAACGAGGGCGTGGCATGCTTACTCTACCTCCCTATAGGCAGCGTCTTGAACTTTGAGCTCTTCAAGAGCATCTTTATCGATAAGAACTTCTCGAGGCTTTGATCCGTTAGCTGGGCCAACAACACCTTTTGCCTCAAGCATATCCATAATTCTACCAGCACGAGCATACCCAACAGAGAGTGCTCTTTGCAAACTAGATGTAGAACCTAGCTGAGAATCCACAATAATGCGTGCAGCTTCCCAAATAAGTGGGTCGTCTGCCTGCGCCATACCACCAACTCCGCCAGCGCCTTCGGCCTGTGTTGGAGTTGCAACAGTCAAAATGTTGTCGTGATATTCTGCGGTACGCTGAGTGCGGATGTACTTAACGGTCTCCTCGATTTCCTCGTCAGAGACCCAGCAACCCTGAGCGCGATTTGGCTTCTTACCACGAAGTTTAACCAGCATATCGCCTTTACCCAGCAGCTGCTCTGCACCCTTTTGGTCCAGAATAATACGGGAGTTCAAAGAGTTATCAACAGAGAGTGCAACGCGGTTATCGATGTTTGCGCGGATCAGACCGGTTACAACGTCTGCAGAAGGACGCTGCGTTGCAACAATCAGGTGAATACCTGCAGCACGACCAAGCTGAGCAATACGGACAATGGAAGACTCAACGTCTTTGCCCGCAACCATCATAAGGTCAGCAAGCTCGTCGATGACAATAACAAAGTATGGCATGTGCTTTGGAGGGTTCTCCATGTCAGCGTACTTATCGCCATCAACATTTCTGTTGTACGTCTTAATGTCACGAACCTTGTAGTGCTCAAACACCTTAAGGCGACGCTCCATCTCGGTGACGCCCCACTGAAGCGCACTTGCGGCCTGCCTTGGCTCGGTAACAACTGGAACATACAGGTGAGGAAGACCAGCGTAACCCGTAAACTCAACACGCTTCGGGTCAACCATAATAAGGCGGACCTGCTCAGGAGTTGCGCGCATAAGCATAGACATGACAATGGCGTTGAGCAGGACAGACTTACCAGAACCAGTGGTACCTGCTACCAGCAAGTGAGGAAGACTTGCAAGGTCAACAACAATTGGCTTGCCCTCAGAATCACGACCAAAGGCGCACTCAAGAGGACCGCCCTTTGCAAACGGAAGAACGTCAGCCAAGTTGACTGCCTGGGCTTTCTCGTTAGGAATCTCAATACCAACCAGAGA
>JABZGZ010000087.1 GCA_015259105.1 Atopobium sp.
CTATATATACCACGCGTTTGGAAGCGAGGTGCTACTGACCATGGATGGCAAGCAAGCTCTCTATACCTACGAGCAAAAGGTTGCTGCAGCAAGAGCTGTCGTTGAGGACGGAATGACAAGGACTGAAGCGATGGCCAAGTTTAAGATTATGTCGCTGGCACCACTTAAGCTCTGGTGCAAGCTCTATCGTACAGGTGGCGCAGAAGCTCTTAAGCCAAAGCCAAAAGGAAGACCTAAAGGCTCTAAGTCTAAGCCACAGAAACGCACCCGCGAGCAGGAACTTGAAGAGCGCTGCCGCAGACTCGAGACCGAGGTAGCCTACTTAAAAAAATTGCGCGCCCTGGTCGAGAAAGACGAGCTCTGACCGGGGTAAAGGCTGAGGTTGTGAGTGCTTTACGCAGTGAGGGGCACTCTTTGTGCTATTTGCTGGAGTGCTCAGGACTTGCAAGGTCTACCTATTACTATACACGAGCTCACCCAGTAAAGCCGACACGCCCAGAGCTACACCACGCGGTTGCAGAGATTTTCTCGCGTACTACAAACGGCTGTGGTCACAGACAGATAGCCATGTGTCTGCGCGCTGAGCTGGGTGTAAGAATCGCCGACAAGACTGTTCTTAAAATCATGCGTGAGATGGGTATTCGCTGTAGGATACGGCGTGAGACAGACTATCACCGCTATAGCTCCTATAAAGGCGTTGTCGGTAAGACCTTTGAAAACGTCATAGGACGCGACTTTTCTGCCGATGGACCGTGGAAGAAGATGGGTACCGACGTCACAGAGTTTAAGCAGGCGTGGGGCAAGGCGTACTTTGCCCCCATCTATGACTTCGGAAGCAAAGAGATTGTCGCATGGAGTGTGTCGAGGGGTCCAAACATGGTTCAGCAAAAAGCTCTTCTCGATCAACTTTTAGCGAAGATACCTAAAGGCGTAACTCCGATTCTGCACAGCGATATGGGTTGGCAATACCAGCACAGCGCATGGTGTAAGCGACTGAAAGATGCAGGAGTTGTCCAGAGCATGTCCAGAAAGGGCAACTGCATAGACAACGGTGCCACCGAGCAAGTCTTTGGCCATATGAAAGACGAGTTCTTCCGAGGAAGAACGTGGCCTAACTTTGAGTCTTTCAAAGCGGATTTGGACGCATATGTTATGTACTGGAACACACAAAGGCGTCAAGTTAAACTAAAAGGACTGACCCCGGAGGAATTCCGGAATCAGTCCTTGGTGGCCTAGATCTTTATTAAATTCGTCCAAGTTTTGGGACGCAGTTCACTAACGAGTGCCTTTTACATTGAATTAAAAGAGATACTTTAGACATCTCATTTATTGATGTGAATATTGCCAGATCTACTATTTCTCTTTTGTTTTCTCAGCATACAGCTTAAAAAGATGTGCAACTATCTTTTCTTCATCACCATCGAAGTCAACTCCATACGCAGCTTCAACTGCAGCATCATTAGCTTTATGTGCAGCAAGCAAATCAGCTGGCATTTTATCCGGATCATATAAATCAGCTAACGATTTATCGGGATAACTTGACCTTACATTAAGAATATTTCGGGCGGTTTGTTCAATGATTTTCTTTTGTTCAACAGTCTCTTCGGGCCATACAAAATTGTTATAGACAATGGTATTGGAATACCTATAACCATCACCGAGTCTTCCTGCCACAATTCGAATCCATGCATTATGAAACTGGCTTACTAAAATTCCAAAATAATAAAGAGACTCAGTTTCAACAAAATATAATTGATTTCCTGGGATCATTCCATTTGTAACGAAGTCGAAAGGTACATATTTTCTTCGACTAGATGTAACTGCAGGAATACCAATAAAATTACTCTTAGGAGGTTTAACTTCATCAAAAAGCCATGGAGTTAAAGCCTTTTTCTGAGTTGCTATCTTACTTGACATTAACCTCATATTTCTTACAGATTCAACACGCTTCTGCACTAATGTTAAATTCTCTAATTCGCTTAACGATATACCGACAAGCCAAAGGCAAAAACGTTCTTTTTTATTAATAAATTCATCTCCCATTGAATATGGACGTATCCATTTAGCAGCAGATGGCTCTTGTAACACAAGTTCGCTTTTTTCATCTAAGCTTAAAATCAAATTACCACCATCAGTGGGCTTTCCTCCCGCTATCATTAGTGGAACCGAACACAAGGGCTTATTTCTTTTTTCTATAAAAATTTCTGACCCATTTTGTAGGTACCCATTAATATTTTCAACTGTCAGTTTTTGTCCATCTTTTAAAAATAGAATTCTTCTTTCATTTCCAAAACGTGAGAAGCCTACTATAACTACATAGACATGCGCTTGAAGTGCGGCTTCAGAACTCCATATGAAAGTTTGCCACGCAAAATCGATGTGAATGCCACTTTGAAACAGTGGCTCCCATATAGGCTGTACCTGTTGTCCTTGGCAAATGGAATTAGTTGATACAAATGCGCAGTGAATTGGAAAATTAGAAATATAATCAGCTGCCTTCTTATACCAGCAAGCTACATAGTCGACAGTTTTTACCTTACCAAATAAACTTGCTCGATCTTTCTGTTGTTCGGCAGAGTGATTGGAGTAACCAACAAAAGGAGGATTACCCATTATGTAATTACATTCACTTGCTGGTAATACTCTATTCCAGTCAATACGAAGAGCGTTACCTTCGACAATATGAGCCTTTTCACTTAAGGGGAAATCATCTCCACCAGCGTCATAGAACATTGATGTTTCACCATTTGCTTTAAGGCGGCTAATCCAAAGAGCGGTCTCGGCGACCGTTACAGCAAAATCATTAATCTCAATGCCATAGAACTGATTTAAAGAGACACGCTTTCCTGCTTCTTCTTCATCCCCGAGACTAAGGCCAGTTTGTCCTTTTCTTAGTTCGTTGAGAACTGTATCTTCCAACTTACGAAGGCAGATATAAGTCTCAGTAAGAAAATTACCTGAGCCACAAGCAGGGTCAAAGAAGGTAAGTGAACAGATCTTTTCGTGGAAGTGCTTCAGCGCATTTTCACGTTTACGAGGAGTTGTTCCTTCTTCAGTACAAATTGACTTGAGCTCTTCTTTAAGGTCATCTAAGAAAAGTGGATCAATTACCTTATGAATATTTTCTGGCGAGGTATAGTGCATTCCACCAGATCGTCTAGTTTCTGGATTCAGAGTTGACTCAAAAATACCACCAAAGATTGTGGGGCTAATCTGTGACCAGTCGATGTGGGAAGAGACCTCATCCAACAAGAAGCTCTTTGTTTCATCTGTAAAATTAGGAACTTCAGACTCATCTCTGAAAAGTCCACCATTCACATACGGGAATGCTTTTACTTCAAGATCATACGGATCTCGCTCAGACAGATTGGTATCCAATGCGTGGAATAAATTCTTGAGTGTCGTTCTGATTCTATTTGCTGGGACATCTTTCAGATAGTTATAGAAAGCATCTTTTCCAAAGAGTCCTGCATCTTCGCAATACAGGCAAAATACCAAGCGTACACAAAGCACGTTTAGTGCATGCATCGACTCTTCTGAAGCAGGATCTATGTATCCTTCACGCAATTTGTCATAGAGCTTTCCAATGAGCTCACCAGCTTTAATGGATACGGTCTTTTCTTTTTCAAGACGACTGTTAGTGGGGTCATTAATAAAAGCAAGATACTCTGGATGATTTGCAAGCTCATCAAGAGTGAACTCAAAAGCGTTATTAGGAAGTTGTGACCTTCCGTATGCATCACGGTCATACACTCTAAAGGTAGAGAAATTGCACGTAATGACGAAACGAGGCTGCTCTAACCTAGGAAGTTCGTCAACATAATCAAGTGCCTGAGTTAAAGGTGTCTTTTGTTTTCCTTGACGGAGCTCTTCTTTATCTAAATTAATTCCAAGCGCTTTTTGTTCAATTAAAACACCAGCATCAGGAATCCATACATCGATGAATCCGCCAGACGAGACATGAAATTCAAAGAGAACGTCATCTACCTTGGAGTAACCAATAGTGCGTAAGAGCTGTAGCCAGAATTGCTGAGTGTCTCCCTTTTCATAGCCTCTGCCTTGCCAGCGGGAGACAAATTCTAGAAGCTCTTTTTTATCACAAGGCATATCTGCTCACTCTCAGACGATTGTTCTAATTAGCTGATTCAACACTAACTAATTGTAAAAAATTACATTGTATTAGGC
>JABZGZ010000088.1 GCA_015259105.1 Atopobium sp.
GACTTATATAAGGAATTTAACTATCGATAAATTTAGTATCTACGGAACACACCTAAGTCAGATATTCTGCTCAATTGCGGGCATTTTACACACCTAATGACGATAATCTGCATGATTAAGGTATTTTCAGCGTAATGTATACGTCTTTTTAACAGATTATCCGACATAGGTGTGTTTTGAACTGCCTCCCATTTCTTATGTCCAAGAAATGGGAGGCAGTTCAAAGTTGGTGCACGCGATATGCAAAATCTTTTAGACATTGATTCGCACGTATTTTTCGGTGTGCGGTAGAATATGAGACGTAAGCGTTTTGTCTTACATCTGTATGTGAAGTATTGCTAAAAGCTTGGTGTTTGCCACGTATGGCGCACAAAGTTTGACGCGTAGAAAGGAAGCCTAATGGCTGAAGATCAGTACATGCACCTTGTTATTGTTCGCCACGGTGAGTCTGAGTGGAACAAGCTCAACCTGTTCACTGGTTGGACCGACGTTGACCTTACCGAGACTGGTCACGAGGAGGCAGCAGCTGGCGGCCGTGCTCTTAAAGAGGCTGGCTATGACTTTGATGTTTGCTACACTTCTCTGCTCAAGCGTGCTATTCACACTCTGAATCATGTTCTTGATGAGCTTGACCGTAACTGGCTTCCTGTTCATAAGACTTGGCGTCTGAACGAGCGCCACTATGGTGCACTTCAGGGCCTCAACAAGGCTGATGCAGCTGCTGAGCACGGCGAGGAGCAGGTAAAGATTTGGCGTCGTTCCTTTGATGTCCAGCCACCAGCTCTTGAGCCAGGCGACGAGCGCGATCCTCACGTTCAGGAAATGTTCCGCGATGTTCCAGCAGAGGATCTTCCTTACACCGAGTGCCTGAAGGACACCATTGCACGTGCATGGCCTTACTTCGAGCAGGAGATCAAGCCACAGCTTGAGGCAGGTAAGCGTGTTCTTATTGCTGCACACGGCAACAGCCTTCGCGCTCTTGTTATGCAGTTTGAGCACCTCACTCCAGAAGAAATTCTTGAGGTTAACATCCCAACTGGCATTCCTTGCGCATACACCTTTGACAAGGATTGGAACATTGTTGACAAGCACTATATTGGCGATCCAGCTGTCATCGAGGCAAAGATTAACGCTGTTGCTAACCAGGGCAAAGCTAAATAAACAGCTTGCTAACACGCAATATTGTTAAGCAGAACGGGGTGGTTTAAGCCACCCCGTTCTTTTTTGCCTACTTATAGAACCGTGACGAATACGCCAACAGCTATAAAACCTGCTTTGAATAGTGTTACGATGTACCGCCGAGAAAAGAAGGGATTAAATGTTTAAAAGAGAGCTCAACGCAAAACTTGTTCTTTCTGTAATTGCAACAGGAATTATGTCCTTCTCGGGAGTTGTCGTAGAAACCGCCATGAACGTGACGTTTCCAACGTTAATGGAGGAATTCTCTATTGGCACCTCAACGGTACAATGGATGACTACTTCGTACCTTTTGATTCTTGCTATTATCATGCCTATGTCGTCGTTTTTAAACAGACGATTCAAAACTAAAAGTATCTTTACCGTGGCCATGATCTTCTATATCAGTGGTATTCTCTGCGGATTTGCTGCTCCAACGTTTATGTTATTGCTGCTTGGCCGCATTTTAGAAGGAATTGGCACCGGTCTAGCGCTACCACTGATGTTCAACATCATCGCCGAGCAAGCCCCACTTAAAAACATGGGTGTCATGATGGGCATTGGCATGCTTGTTACTGCCGTTGCACCTGCAGTAGGACCTTCAGCTGGTGGCTGGATTGCAGAGCATCTTGGCTGGCGAATGATTTTTGCCGGTCTTCTCCCCTTCTTGATTGTGGCATTTGTACTGGGAATTAGTTCAATCCAACAAAGCCATGAGACTGAAGTGATTTCTTTTGATGTCTTTGGATGGCTGCTGCTTACCGTAAGTTTTATTGCGCTCATCTTTGTTATTGACGAGTCCAGCGCGTTTGGCCTGTTTAGCATTCCTGTTTTGCTCGCAATTATGATTTTTGTGGGCTCACTTACGCTCTTTGTACGTCACGAAAACTCCTTTAAGCACCAAGATCAATCTGAAGCATCTCCAAAAATTCCTATCATTAACCTTGAGGTATTTAGCGAGAAGGGCTTTGTGCTCTCGCTCTTTGCTATTGTTGCTCTGCAATTTATTATTCTTGGTCAGTCATATCTTTTGCCTAATTTTTCCCAGCTGGTACTAGGTGCAGGCGCTACCGCAGCAGGAGCTCAGATGCTTCCAGGATGTGCTATTGGCGCAGTTATGGCACCAATTTCTGGCCAGATTTTAGACAAGCTGGGAGCTAAAAAACCTATTGTTACAGGCATTCTTTGCTGCCTTACCAGCATGCTCCTTTTGCTGCTCTTTGTTCACGTACTTACCGTAGAAATGATCACGTATATTTTTGCCATCTTTGCCATTGGTCAGGCACTTCAGATGGGAAACAATTTTACGGTAGCCTTGGGACACTTACCGGAAGACCGCAAGGCAGATGGAAATGCTGTTATTAACACAATGCAGCAGCTCTTTGGCGCTATGGGAACCAGCGTTATTTCTGGCGTTGTAGCGGCTTCTCAGCTTGGAGCTACAGACTTAGCTACAAGCACCCTTGCAGGAGCTCAGAATGCACTCTTTGTACTTGTGTGCGTAGCTTGTATCCCTCTTGTTACCATGGGAATCGTGCTCTTTGTACTGCCTAAGATGACAAAATAAAACGCAACTGCGGTATTTAAAAGAAAGCAAATTAAAAAGCTAGGTATCCAAAAGAAGGATATCTAGCTTTTAATTTAGACGAGTGAACTATTGCGCTACGACACAACAGCTGATAATTTCAATCCAATAAACACAGCAACCAGGCACGTTATAACATTAACTGCAATGTTCACACCTGCAGCAGCCCAATTACCTGCTTGAATAAAGGTAAGCGTTTCATTTGAGAAGGTCGAGAAGGTCGAAAGTCCTCCGCAAAGGCCTACGGCTAAGAATAGCTTGACCTGTGGCTGAAGTGGACTTGCAAGATCAAGTCCCGTCACAAAACCAATAATCAAACCTGCAACAACATTTGCAGCAAACGTACCAACTGGCAGGTTAGGAATCCACTGTTTAAAGAGGACGCCCAACTGCCAACGACCTAAACTACCCAGCGCTCCACCAAGAGCCACAGCTAACGCTTCAAACATAAAGCACCCCTACTCCAGCTCACGCGAGCCCGTATACAGCTGGTAATACTCTCCATGCTTTGCAATAAGCTCATCGTGAGTACCGCGCTCAATAATACGACCGTGCTCCAGAACCATAATGGCGTCAGAATTTCGAACCGTAGATAACCTGTGAGCAATCACAAAAACAGTACGACCTGCCATCAGGGCATCCATGCCCTTCTCGATAAGTGCCTCAGTACGCGTATCAATACTGGAAGTTGCCTCGTCCAAGATAAGCACGGGAGGATCAGCAATAGCAGCACGCGCAATTGCCAGAAGCTGCCTCTGACCTTGTGAAAGGTTAGCGCCGTCCGAGGTAAGTACGGTGTTGTAGCCACGTGGCATTCTACGGATAAACTTATCTGCGTTTGCGATTTTTGCTGCAGCAATAACCTCGTCATCAGTAGCGTCTAACTTACCAAAGCGAATATTGTCCGCGATGGTACCCGTGAACAGATGTGTGTCCTGCAAAACAATGCCCAGGGAGGACCTTAGTGCAGACTTCTTGATGTCATTGATTGGAATGCCGTCGTAGGTGATGGTTCCGCTACGAACATCGTAGAAGCGGTTAATGAGGTTGGTAATTGTTGTTTTACCAGCGCCGGTTGAGCCGACAAACGCAATCTTCTGGCCAGGTTTTGCAAAAAGGGTGAGGTTTGCAAGAACCGTCTGATCATCGTCGTATCCAAAGGTCACGTCATCAAAGCGAACGTCTCCAGCAAGAGGGGTTTTCTCGCCAGACGGTGTGACCCAAGCCCAGGACTCTTCTCCTGACTCATAACCACTAACGCGGACCAGGTCGACCTTGCCCTCATCAACCTCAGGAGTCATTTCCATAACCGCAAAGATGCGCTCGGCACCGGCAAGAGCGGTAAGCAGGAAGTTGGAGAGCTGTGTGAACTGGTTGAACGGCATGGCTGCCTGGCGAACAAAGACCAGGTAGGATGCAA
>JABZGZ010000089.1 GCA_015259105.1 Atopobium sp.
GATTTTCTCGCCATGTCTGAACGATTTGCCGGAAAAAGTATGCCAAGTCTGAGCTATTTGCCGGTTTTTCTCGTCATGTCTGAGCTGTTTTACACAGACTTCATGCATTTTCAGGCTCGTAATTCCAAACTTCGCCGATAGAGCTAACACATCACCGCAGAAACCATGTGTTATCTGCGCCAAGTCAAGCTAGAGCCGCAAAACCGTATATACTCGAATGAAGCGTTATCTGGCGAGAAGCCCCGTGTGCTCGGAACCCTCGTGGACCCGTCGCTCGTCACGGACTCGCCGCTCCTCGTGGATCCGTCGCTCGTCACGGACCCGCTGCTCGACGCTCGCCGTCGTTGCCACCTACGACCAGGAAGGAAGCCTGTTGGAGACATTCGAATTTGTGCTCATTGTTTTGACCTGCGTCGCGGCTTCCTCGGTTATCGACAAGTTTGTCAACGTCTCTATCCCCGTTATCCAAGTTGTTATTGGCCTGCTTGTTGCGCTCGTGCTGCCCAGCGTACAGGAGGTTCACCTGGAATCCGAGCTCTTTATGCTGCTCTTTATTGCCCCACTCCTGTTCAACGAGACGAGAGAAACCAACATTCGTGCACTTCTCCTCAACTTGAACAGTATTTTGTCGCTGGCGATTGCTCTGGTAGTTGTCAGCGTGCTTTCGGTCGGCTACGCCCTCCACCTTATGGTCCCCTCAATCCCTTTAGCTGTGGCGTTTGCGCTGGCCGCGGCCCTGGGGCCAACCGACGCAGCCACCGTCACCGCGCTTAAGTCCAACATCCACCTGACCCATCGCCAGCAGACGCTTCTCTCGGGAGAGTCTCTGATTAACGATGCATCCGGCGTCGTTGCATTCCAGTTCTCCGTAGCTGCGGCCGTAACCGGTGCGTTCTCGCTGGTAGACGCAGCGGGATCTTTCACGGTGCTTTTTGTGGGCGGCGTGGCAATGGGAATTGTCACTGGCTTTGCCTTCTCTGCTATCAACGCAATGCTTGGTAGGTTGGGTTACGAGGACACCGTTGCAAACGTTCTCTATGAAGTACTGACACCGTTTCTTGTCTATCTTCTTGCCGAAACTTTCCACGTTTCTGGCGTACTTGCTGTTGTAGCAGCCGGCTTGGTGATTGCGCTCCCACGAAGGCAGAGCAATAATGCGCTATTTGCAAGGCAAAAATTGGTCTCAGACTCCACGTGGAAAGTCATCAGCTTCCTGATCAACGGAACCATCTTTGTCTTCCTGGGAATGCAGCTCCCCCTTGCCGTGCTTCCTGGCACCAACGGCGGCCTCAATATCCTGCAGATTCTAGGAATTGTTGTCGTGATTACCCTGTTCATGCACGGTGTCCGCTTTGCATGGCTCTACGCGCTGGAAACTCACAAACTCCACAAGGGCGGCCATCTCTGCACCGGTAAAGACGCCGTCGACGGCGAGAATGACCTCGCAGGTAGCAGCTCCGACGGCGAGAAGCCCGACCAGCCGCTCGCTGAACTGGGCTCGGAGCAAACCTCGGAGCAGATCGATGACCAGCCAAAACCCACGTGCGCCATAAAACCCATCTCAATCACGTCGGCCGAGATCATCAAGAATGTGCTGGTTACCACTGTTGCAGGTGCAAAAGGTGCGGTAACGTTGTCGATTATCCTCACCTTGCCGCTCACAACCCAGTCCGGAGCAGCGTTTCCGCAGAGGGATCTGCTGATTACCATCGCCGCCGGCGTTATTCTCGCCACGTTGCTTTTAGCGGACAATCTGTTACCCGTGCTATCAAAGTCCCCTGAAGCAGACTCTGACCTGCCCGAACGTCTCCACAAGGGAGAGATTGCCGTCTTGGAAGCAACGCTTGCGGAGCTCAGGAGATTGCTGCAGTCGGAAAACTCCAAAGCAAAGTATCTACCTGCGCTTCGTTTGACTATCACGCGCTATACCAACCGCTTGTTTGCCTCTCGTATCACGGTCCCTGGCTCGGGTGAACTTGTCAAAAAGCTGGTCCTTCACGAGACAGAAGTCCAGCAGAAATGCCTCGAGGAGCTACGTGAGCGCCATATTAAAACGCACAACCCCATTCCGTGGGATCAAATTGTCGATGACATTACTTCAATCCGCAGGTCAGTAGGCTATTACGGACCCATCGCAAACATTGCTGCGAAGACAAACCACCGCTCGCGGATTGCCGTTGCTCTTCACGAGCTTAAGCTGGCAGCGCAGCGCATCATCGACGGCGAAATCAGGCACCTTGAGGACGCCGATCAGTCCTACTACCAGGCATGTCTATACGCACTTGAGATGGAATACGCCGAGCTTGATGACCTGGAACGCATTGCTAACGGTGACGATGAAGAGCTGGCGGTCATCGCATCTAATCTGATGATTGATCACGAGTCAGCAATTGAGTCCATCTGGAGCCGCATCAACATCAATGATGAGCATGACTCCAGCACCACCCAAGTCTCCTACCTGCTGCCTTACAACCTGAGCTCACACAAGATGTCACCTCACTTTAGGCAGCAGATTGCGGACGCTCGAAAGTACGCTGATGACGTGGCAGAAAACGCCCTGCGCATTGAGTTGGACCAGATTTCGCGCCTGCAGTTTGAGGGTGTCATCGACCGCGAGGTTGCCTCTCACCTGCGCGAAAACGTCTACTACCTGCAAATGACGTTAAGTGAGTAGCATGAGCGCTACACCAGATACGCACCCCACCGCCGCAGCCTCCCGTCCCGTTGCGGCTGCAACGCCGCGCTTCGCCAACCCCGTGGCGAGAAAAACGACCATCTCCGGGCTTTCCATCCACGCGCAGATGTCCTCTGTAGCTGGAGTACCTGTTGTCTACCTCTTGGGTGACGTGGCCGACAACTCCCCCGTTCAGATACGTGAAGGCGTAAGCCTAGTGAGCGTTGGCGTTGACCTGTGGGAAGAGAACTTCTCGCCCTGGTGCGCGCCGCGCGTTTTTGCCAAGGGACCCAACTTTGGCGACGGCGCCCAGAAAACGCTCGATACCCTTATCAACCAGGTCATCCCCTGGGCGGAGTCGGAGCTCACCGAGCCACCGGCGTATAGGGTGCTTGTGGGATACTCGATCGCGGGCCTGTTCAGCCTCTGGGCTGGTGTAACCCAAGCCGGCGTGTCGCCGCAGGTCGCGCGCGGCTGCCAGCCCGACGACGCCCCGTCGCAGTCCGGCGCGCCGCACGTCGACGCCCCCATCGGTACCTTCCAGCGCATCGGAGCTGTCTCGGGATCGTTCTGGTTCCCAGGCCTTCTAGACTACGTAGATCAGCAGCTCAACGGAGGAGCGGTCGGCCTCACACACGCCTATCTTTCTCTGGGTGACCGAGAAGCACGAACCCCCAATCCGCAAATAATGCACGTGCGAGAAAACGCCGAACTTCTCGCCAGCAAGCTAAAGAACGCGGGGATAACCTCCACGTTTGAGCTCAACCGCGGAAACCACTTCCAAAACGTTGAAGGAAGAATGCAGAAAGCCCTGGACTGGCTGGTCAAATAGGGTAAGATTCTTCAGAACGCACGAGTCCAGAGAGGTTTTATGCCTAACCAAAAGCAATTTGACAGCAAAACTGAATCGCCCAATACAGCCTCTGGCAAGCAATCTGATTACTTATTTGCGCTTATTCTTTCCTTAATCTTTGGCATTTTTGGCATTCCGCAGTTCTATCTCAAGGGGTGGAAGTCAGGGCTTACCAGGCTTGTTGTAAATGCAGCGCTAATCGCTGGCGCATTTGCCCTGGCTCAAATACTTGCGTTGCCGTCGCTGATTTCTTACCTTCTACCAGCAATTTTTTCGTTGCCGGTTATTGAGAGCGCTCTGAACCTCATCTACGAGGATGCCAGTGCTCCCAAAAAACTCATAAAAGGCAAGCTCAAACCACATAAACGATACGCCGGAAAACAGAAGGCTGGAATCGTGCTCGCCGCGCTGAGCGTGGCGCTCTACTTTAGCGCCGCTCTGACGCAGCCGCTTCCAACTGTCATGTCACCTGCGGGATCTTCGCGCACAAGCTCCGCCACGTCATCCCAACCAGACTCCGCCGCGCCATCCGCCACCGCACCATCCACTACCGCGCAGACCAGCGCAAACGTGACCATCAAGTTTATCGACGTCGGCC
>JABZGZ010000008.1 GCA_015259105.1 Atopobium sp.
CTTGTTTCTGTTCAGCAAAACGGTACCTATGCCTATTTCACGGTAAACGGTTTACCTGGTGGCGTATGGGTATACAAGTTGGGCACCAGCCGAGCAGCTCAGATTTACACTCCAGATTCAGATCATCAGAACTACACCACCTCGTCGGTCATTGCAGACTTTGAGGGTAACCTTTATTACACCAATGACTCCGGCACGCTTTTCTCGCTTATTAATCAGAAACCTTCTGGTGAGAATACCCAGCCATCTGGAGACATTTTTAGCAGGACAGATTCCACAGCTACAAACATGCCAGCTCAAGATCCTTCATCTCCAGCTGCGCATGAAACTTCCTCGACCACCGCTGCGAGTGCTGGTGAGGAGGTTACAAAGGCTCCATCTGAGAACAAGACTGCAGATAACAACTCTGACGAGAAGCAGCTTCCACCTACTGAATACTCAAATAAGCAGGCTGCTGCCCCACAGCAGGTGTCCTCTGCACCTACCATTCCACTTCTGAGTGTCTTTGGTTTCTTTGCTTCTGGCGCAGTTCTTGCAGTGTTTGTGGCGTTGCTTAAGAAAGAAACTGCTGCAATTCACCATGTTTCCAATGGCCGAGGCCAGGTGAGATAGTGGTTAAGCTCACAAGAGAATCCAAAAGGATTCTCTATTTGGCAGCATCAATAGTGTCTCTTCTGTTCATGCTTTTCTTTGCATGGACATTGATTCAGTATTTCTTTACACCCGCTTCAAGCACTTCTGCTCAAGAAGCTCCTACCGCACAAGGTCAGACAGTAGCGGGTGCTTCTGGCACGCAAACAGATTCTCAGACGGCACAGACGCAAGGAAGTTCTGGTTCAGACGCTCAATCAAATGCTGATGCGTCTAAAACGCAGGATTCTTCTAATCAAAAAACGTCGGAGCCTTCTAACTCTGGTAACTCAACAAACGCGGTAGCTGCTCCTCATAAAGAGAATGGCACGCTTTCTGTAAGTGTTACGGTTGACGGATCCGCTGCAAAGGGACCTTCATTTACCGTCAATCTCCAGGTGCAAGAAGGTACGTCAGTCTATGACGCGTTGCTTGCAAGTGGAGCCGGGGTAAATGCACGTAGCACGTCGTTTGGTATGTACGTTGCGGCTATTAATGGGCTTGCAGAGCGTGACCATGGTCCACAGAGCGGTTGGGTATATTCAGTTAACGGTGTTCAGCCTAACTACACGTCAGATGCATATGTTCTGCATGATGGCGATTCGGTTGTTTGGACGTACGTTAACGCGGTGAACTAATGAATTCTGCACGCACAAGTTTTTCTCGCCTGCATCCATTTGCTGCGATTGTGCTGTTTGGATGCGAGGTTGTGCTTGCTGCTTTTTCTTTTCAGCCGCTTTGTGCGCTGATTGCTTTTGTCGGTGCTGAGCTGTGCATAGTTCAGCTATTTGACATTAAGCATGCTGCTAAACAGCTTATTTGGTATGCCCCTATAATTGTATTGATGACAGTTATCAATCCGTTTTTCTCGGCATCTGGGTCTACTGTTTTCTATTCTTTTGGGCACACACAGCTGTACGCAGAGAGTTTTGCGTACGGAGCTACCTCGGGCCTGGTACTTGTAAGCACGTTGAGCTGGCTTGAGTGCTTGTTTGTGGTGGTGTCTCCGCTTGAGTTATTGCAGCGCTCAAGTGTGCGTTTTCCAGGACTGCAACTTGTCTTAAGCCTTTCTGTGCAGCTTATGCCTCAGTTGCTTTCTGACCTTACCGTGGCGCAACAAATTCAGTCGGCAAACACCGCAGCTCAAACGTGTCATTCTGCGACGCAGAAGCCTCGGCTAAGCCGTTTTCCAGGTCAACGCCGTTTTTTGAGTGCGAGAAAAGCTATTGTGCAGACAGCCAGCACAATCAACGCAGTGTGCATGAGTGCGCTGGAGAAGTCGATGGATACGTTTCAGTCCATTGTGTCTCGAGGCTGGGGGATGGCAGGACACAGGAGCAGATGGAGCGCTGAAGTGCTTGACGCCTATGATACTGTGGCGTTACTGATATTTACTTTCTTAAGCGTTATAGCAGCGGTTTCTTTGTATATGCTGGTACAAGCTTGGCAGTTTTATCCTACTATGCCAGAGTTCCAGTTAAGTTTTTGGTATCTGGGCGTAGTGCTGTTTACCGTTTTACCAGCAATTTTTGTGCGTATTGATACTGTCTTATGGGAGCAGTCTGTATGAGTGAGTACCCTTCCTACCAGCAGAATTTATCTACGTCTTCAACTAGGGAAGAAGTAATTCTTGCTATTCAGAATCTCTCGTTTGCCTATGCTCTAGCTCCAAACAGCAAAGTCATAGAGGATTTTTCCTGCAAAGTTTATGCAGGTCATATTAGCCTTTTGCTTGGACCAACTGGTTCAGGTAAGTCAACTATCTTGAGTCTCATTAAGCCCGAGATTGCGCCTCAGGGTAAACAAGGCGGTTCCATTATCGTTTGTGGACAAGAGGTTTCTACAATGACGCAGACACAGTCTGTGGATACCATTGCTTTTGTGCCACAAGCCGCCTCGCGTGCACTTGTGTGCGAGACGCCTCTTAAAGAACTTGCTTTTGGCCTGGAAAATCGAGGTGTTTCTGAGAAAGAGATGCGCCGCCGTATTTTTGAGACGGTCAGTTTCTTTGGCATGGAGTCGCTTCTGCATAAACGTAACTGCGAACTTTCCGGGGGAGAACAGCAGCTGGTAGCCCTTGCCGCAGCGCTTGTCATGCGTCCAAAGCTACTTTTGCTGGATGAGCCAACCTCACAGCTGGATCCGTTTGCGCAGAAGAACTTCACCGCGCTCCTGGAGCGCGTTGCGCGTGAGCTCAACGTTGCCGTGCTTGTTGCCACCCACGACGTTGCCGCGTTTGAGCACCTCGCAGATACCCGCATCTGCCTCGACAACGAGAAACCCGATGTACTCCAAGCAGACAGCTCTTCTCGCCAGGCGCTCTGTCCTGGCAGCTCCGCGTCCAACCAAGCATCCACCGCGGCCGACAACTCTCCCGTGCTCGAGTTCAGCGCCGTGACGTTTGCGTATCCTCAGAGCGAGCAACTGGTGCTCAACAAGTGCTCACTTGAGGTCGCGGGGCGAGAAATTCGTGCGCTTGTAGGCGGTAACGGCTCAGGTAAGTCAACGCTGCTAAAGCTTGCAGCAGGTATTCTTCGTCCAAGAAGGGGCTGCGTCTACAACCAGCTCCAACAGTCCCAGGGGTATATTCCGCAAAATCCTGAGCTGCTCTTTACCTGCCAAAGTGTGGGCGAGGAACTTGCCCAGTGGCAGCAGAGTGGCGCCTATTCTGACCAGGACATTCAAGACCTTCTGAAAGCTTCAGGACTTCTTGCTCGTACAACATATCAGAAGCTTATGTCTTCTCATCCATACGACTTGTCTGGCGGACAGCAGCAACTTTTGGCGCTGGTAAAAGTGATGCTCACAAAGGCGCGTCTGCTCATTCTTGACGAGCCTACAAAGGGTTTAGATGCTCCGACCAAAGAAGCCGTTATCAACCTGCTCTCTTACGCACAAGCAGAAGGCACGACCATACTAGTAGCAACGCACGACATGCAGTTGATATCGCGCGTTGCTGATAATGTTTCTCTAGTTTTTGATGGCCAGATTTCTCTGACAGAGCCAACTTCAGAGTTCTTTGCAAACTCGTGGGTGTGGTCGGCGGAATAGACGGCTAGGACTCCGTCAGCGGTTAGAACCCCGACAGCGGCTAAAACTTGCCCGGTGCTTGGAGCCGCAGGCGTCTAGAACCTTAAGAAAGGCTCCTCATCCTGGCCAAGCTCCTCAAGAAGCTCATCGTCAAGATCATTGATGTCGCCAAACTCCTCGTGCTCATGCTCCTCTTCATCTTCCTCATGATCGTGAGAATGCTCATTGAAGCCGTAGGCATTGGCCGTCTCGTCATCAAACTCAAGTGTTGGAAGAGCGCTGGTGATGCTGCATAGGCCAACTCCTGCAGGCATAATCTTTTGCCACTGAGCAATCAGAGGAGTGGTTGGAACTTCTCCCAACTCAACAATGGAATCCAAGAAAATCTCTTTTGCACCATCAAGCAGGTCAGATGTCTTTGCAACCTCAATAAGGTGCTCCGAGAAAAGCTCAAGTGCATGATCTGTGGAGTCTGCCTCAACAATGCAAGGCATAAGGCAGTAGTTGTCAGTAGAATCAAGCTCGTCGTTATAACTAAAGTTTCCCAGATAGATCATGAGACCTCCTTGTTGTAGTTTCAAATCATCTTATGCCAAAATAAGACAGACCTTCTCGATATTTTTATTTTGACGGTAAGCGTGAGGTTCTCGTGGGTAATCGGCACACGTTATCAATTTTTCTAGAGGTTGTAGCACTCTTTGCTACACCTATTATTCTTGCTGTTGAAATGATATATTTTCCCGATTTTACCGCGGTATCTTCACTAATTTTAGCAATCATTTCAGTTGCATTATTTATGTTAAGTTTTGAGACCCAAAAGCCTTCAGTTTCCAAATTGGTACCCACGGCCGTCTTTAGTGCCTTGGGAGCCGCGGGAAGAATTGCTTTTGCGCCACTCGCATACGTAAAGCCAGTATCAGCAGTTGCCATCTTTGCTGGAGCGTTTCTCGGAAGACACGCGGGCTTTCTGGTAGGTGCGCTATCTGCGCTTCTCTCTAACGTTTTCTTTGGCCAAGGTTCGTGGACTCCGTGGCAGATGTATGCGTGGGGACTTGTTGGCTACTTGGGCGGTCTTCTTGCTACTTTCACCTCAGCTCATTCTGCAGCCGCTGGTCATGAAGCCCTTTCACAAGGCGAGAAACCCCACAAACTTCCACCTTTCCTGCTTATGGCCTGGGCGTTTATCTCCGGACCATTCTTTGGCTTGGTAATGAACGTGTACTTTGTTATTGGATTTGTGCATCCTTTAACCCTCGAATCCGCTCTTCTCGCGTTCGCAGCTTCTATTCCGCTTGATCTTACGCATGGAGTGGCAACGCTCATTTTCTTGATTTTGTTATGGCTCCCGTGGCAAACATCCGTTAGCCGAATCCTCACAAAATACAATCTCACTGGTAGGAGCTTTAGATAAACCAACTTTTGCCGTCTGCCTAAAATACCTTTCATTTTGCAGCCATTGATCTAGACTTAATCCACTGTCAGCCCCCAGATTCTGGGGGTAAAAATGCCACCTACATCTATCTTTGCTGCAACGGCTAACTCAACGCTTGAGCTGCTTGCTCCTACGCGCTGTGTCGTGTGCGAGAAACCCGGTCAGCTCCTCTGTGATGAGTGTCGGGAAAAGCTGCCGTGGATCTCTCAGCAATGGGCGTGTCCTAATTGCGGCGCTCCGTATGGAAAGCTTGTCTGTTCAGAGTGCGCTGATAAAAAGAAACGTCCCGTTCAGTGGGAGAGTAGGGCAGTTATCTGTGCCATGGGATTTAAAGGCCCTCCTGCACGGTTGATTTTGACGCTCAAAGACGGTCATGAGCTTCGTCTGGCGCCGGTAATTGCCGCAGCTATTTTGTGTGCGCTTGAAGAAGCTTCAGCATGGAGTGCTCGTGATGGCACTTCTCGCTTTGATAGTTCAAAAATTGATGGCGTTTGCTTTATTCCGGCAACTGCAGAGGCATACGCGCGCAGAGGCTTTGATCATATGGAGCTGGTAGCTCAATCGTTTTGTCAGCTTACAGGTCTGCCTTTGTATGACGTGCTTATACGTCCACATGCAAAGGACCAAAGAACGCTCTCATCCGCTCAAAGACAAATCAATTTGAAAGGAAGTATTGCTTGTACCGTACCAGTTAACCAATCAAATATTTTACTTTTAGATGATGTAGTAACAACTGGAGCATCAATTAGAGAAGCCACAAGAGTACTTTGTGCCGCAGGCGTGCAATCTGTTACCGTAGGCGCATTAGCTCGCGTATGGTGAGTTACCTATGGTTGCAAACGGCTATACTTGATAAGTCTTTTCAGGTCTGTGGTTGCGAAGTTCTCCGTGAGCTTTTAGTCCATGACAGACGAGGTCAAAGGGATCCACGTAAGTTTACGTGTGCGCACGTAAACGATCATGGCTCGTCCTAGAAGTAAGCCATACCGCCTGTTATATCAATGAGACAAAGGGTCTCGCAGGCGAGAGAACTAGTAGTGGAGTTGCTGCGGCAGCAAAGCAAACGTTCCAGTATGCGAGTGTGGGGTCAAATACCAGGTCAGCTGAAAAGACACCTGTATAGAAGAAGGAGTTCTGATGACGCGCGTTAAAAGCTCTCTTAAGGTGTTACTTCTTATAGCACTTGCTGTTGTTTTAACAGGATGCTCCATTGGTCCCATCAACATTGATCTGGATAAATGGTTCCACGTCAAGTCAGTGCAAGAGGCAATTCAAGAGAAGCGAGAAGCCCGTCAGCAGAAGATTCCTGATTCCTCACTGCACACAGCTGGCACTTTGACCGTAGGCCTACGTACTCAGTCAGTAACAGCTCCAATGGTTGTGGCCTCAGAAGCTGGAACATTGCAGGGAATTGACGTTGAAATAGCTTCTGCAATTGCAGATCAGCTAGGCGTAGACGTTAAGTTTGTATCAGTTAACGGACCAGTAGATGGCCTACAAGCAGGCTGCGACATTGTCATGGATGTCAGAAGTGGTGAAGACTCAACAAGTACGCTCATTTCTGGTTATGCTGAGTATGCAACAGCTCTTTTCCATAAGGGTTCAGAGACAAACATTTCCGCTGATAGTTTGAGTGGAAAATCAGTTGGCGTTCAAACGGGTTCTTTGTCTGAGCGCGCAATGGGTCAGGTACTCACAGGCATGTCTGTTCAGGGTTTTTCTAACCTAAATGATGCTTTTGAAGCACTTGAAAATGGTTCCATCGATTATGTGGCCTGTGATGCATATGCCGGTGCCTATTTGGCAGCAAACAAAGATATTTCTATGGTTGGTGTCGTTGACGTTCCATCCACGATTGGTATTTCTGTTGCAACTAGTAACAAAGCTCTCGCTACACAAATTCAGCAAGCTCTTTCAGCTATTCAATCTAACGGTGTCGAGGGAGTTATTAGAAACAAGTGGATTGGCACCTTGCCACACCTCTCAACTACCAATAAGATTTCCGGTCTTGTGGAAGTTTCTACGCAATCTACCAGCGCTGATTCTGCCACATCTTCCTCTGAGCAAAATTAATCGCACATAAAGAGAAATAGTCTCTAACCGTTTACCGCTCAATTCAACTTTTTATGGAATGATTGGTCGACAAATGGGTATTGTTGTTATACAGACATCAGTTAGAAGATGTCTCGTGTATCCGATAGGAGGCTCCCATGGTGGACATCAAGATTTCGGGACGCAAGGTAAGCATTTCTGAGGCTTTGCGCGCACACGTAGACCAGAAAATCGGTGATGCTCTTAAAGTATTTGACATCACTCCTATGTCTTGCGATGTAGTTCTCAGAGTAGACAAAAACCCTTCAAATCCAGATAGAAAGACAGCTGAGGTTACGGTATTTGTTCGTAACAATGTTGTTCGTGTCACTGCTAGCTCTGATGATATGTATGTGGCTATTGATGAAGCAGCAGAAAAAGTCTCCAGACAGCTACGCAAGTACAAGACAAAAGTTGTTGAGCGCCGTCATCATGTAAAGTCTGAGCGCGGAGTTGCTCTTACACAAGAAGATCTTGCCAATCTCATTGAGATTCCAGCTGAAGACCTTGATGACCAGCTTGTTCGCGAGAAATACATTGATCTTGAGCCCATGACAGAAGAGGAGGCGCTTGTCCAAACTGACCTTCTCGGCCATGATTTTTATGTCTTTGTTAATTCTTCTACTGGTTTGACTAATGTCATCTACCATCGTAAAAATGGTGGTTATGGAATTATCAAACCTAAGATTGAGGAACCAGATGTTCAATAAAAAAGATAAGGCCGAAGAAGAAATCAGCGAGGTTGCCTTTGAAGATCTTGAGCCTACTGAGCTTTCAGCTGCATATCATAAGCCCAGTAACGTTCGAATCATCATGGACTCCTGCGCAGACTTTGCTCCAGGAATTGCTGAACAGCTAGGTGTTGATATCATCCAGTTCCCTTATGTGGGACCAGATGGAGAGCACTATGATGACGGCTGGAAGAGCATTAGTGCACATGAGTTCTTTGAGGGTATGCGCAAGGATAAAAAGCTGCGCTACACCACCTCTGCAATTACTCCTGGTCATTATCTTGAGATTTTTGAGAAAGCTGCAAAGCAGGGCACACCAACGGTGTACCTGTGCTTTACCTCGGCTCTCTCTTCATCCTACTATGCAGCTGAGCAAGCAGCAGATATGGTAAGAGAGAAATACCCAGACTTTGAGATTTACGTAGTCGACAATGGTGCACCTTCGTCCGCAGCTCAGCTTTTGGGTCTTGAAGCAGTACATCAGGCCAATAAGGGTCTCTCGGCAAAAGAGATTGCCGAGTGGGCAGAAGATGCTCGTAACTACATTCATGGCTATTTAACACTTGAGACCTTGGATGCTCTTGCTGCGGGCGGTCGTATTCCAGCTGCTGCAGCAAATATTGGCGGCAAGCTTGATGTAAAGCCAGAGCTTACCTATGACTCAACAGGAGCTCTTACCGTCAAGACAGTGTGCAGAGGCCGTAAGAAGGCACTCAAGTCTCTTATCCAGGACTTTAGAGATAGCTATTCTCATGACACCTCGCTTCCTGTTGGCATTATTTCTGCAGACGCACAGAAGGACGCTAATTGGCTAGAGGCTCAGATTCGTAAAGAGAAGGGCTGCGAGGGACTTACCATTATTCACAGTCAGGTAGGACCAGTCATTGGTGCTCACGTTGGACCAGGCATGGTGGCTATTGTCTTCTGGGGAACTGACCGCCGCGAGAAGCTTTCGCTTTCTGACCGAATTGCTAACAGGGTTCGTAAATCTAATTAACGGGTACAAGGTATGGGGTCGCTCTTTGGAGCGGCCCCAGTTTGTATATTTATTTCAGTCTGAAAGGACTCATACATGGCACTGAGCAAGAATGCAAAGGTTGCTTTTATTGGAACAGGCATTATGGGCGCTCCTATCGCAGAGCACCTTATTTCTGCTGGTTATGACGTTACTGTTTACAACAGGACACCAGAGAAAGCGCAAAAGCTTGTTTCGTTGGGCGCTCACGCTGCAGAGAGTGTGGCAGATGCTGCAAAAGACGCTGACGTTGTCTTTACCATGGTTGGTTATCCAACTGACGTTGAAGACGTTTACTTGGCAACAGATGGTCTTATCCGCGTTGCTAAGAAGGGCGCATACCTTATTGATCTGACTACTTCTTCATCTCAGCTTGCTCGTGATATTCACGATGCTGCTGAAATTGAGGGAAAACATGCCTTTGACTGTCCAGTTACGGGCGGCCAGAAGGGTGCTCAGGACGGTACTCTTACGCTGATTGTCGGCGCAACTGAGAATGATGTTGAGCCTGTACGAGCTCTTCTCGAGACCTTCTCGACAAAGATTTTCTGCATGGGTGGTGCTGGTAAGGGACAGACTGCAAAGCTTTGTAACCAGGTATCTCTTGCATCATGCATGATTGGCTATGCAGACGCAATGGCCTTGGCAGAGCAGGGTGGACTTGACGTTGAGCAGATGCTTGAGGTTGTTGCTAGTGGCATGGGCTCTTCTCGCGCACTTAGAGAGCTTGCTCCTAAGTCGCTTGAGGGCGACTTCCAACCAGGATTTTTGGCTGAGCATTTCCGCAAGGATATTGCGCTTGCTCTTGCTCAGTCTGAGGACCTTGAGATTACCCTCCCTGGTGCAGAAACCGCCTTTACCCTGTATGACATGCTTTGCCAGATTGGTGGCGCTCGCAAGGGCACTCAGGCAATCTCGCTGCTTTATGCTGATGAGGCTACGAGCACTGCAGCTGGTCTTGACTGGTCACTCCTTGAGAGCCAGGAAGATGAGGGTGAGCACGAGTGCTGCTGTGGCCACGACCACGAAGATGGTGATCACGAGTGTGAGTGCCATGGTCACGGACATCATCATGAGCATGAAGGTCACGAGCACGGTCATGACGGCCACTGCTGCCACTAAGTGCTAGCCGCAAAGGACCCCGATTATGAGTGATATTTCTACTCCTCAGAGCTCTATTGCGGTTTTCATTGATTATGAAAATTTGGCACTAGGAACAGGTAAAAGAAAGAGAAACGGTCATCAAGAGCCAGGCCATCTTCCAGAGATGAAGCTCATTATGGAGAGGCTGGTTGATAAGGGTCGCATTACTGCCAAGCGTGCATACTGCGATTGGCAGCGCTTTCCAAATGCTATTACACCCCTGCATGAGCTTGGTATTGAGCTCATCGAAATTCCAGATAGGGCCTATACCGGCAAGAACTCTGCCGATATTAGACTTGCGGTAGATGCAGTTGAGATGTGTCTGACTAAAGATCACATTGACACATTTGCTGTGCTTTCTGGTGACTCGGACTTCTCGCCACTTGTGGCAAAGCTTAAAGAGGCTGGTAAAACAGTTATTGGCGTTGGCATGAAGGAATCTACCAGCTCGCTTCTTGCTGAGGTTTGTGACGAGTTTATCTTCTACGAGGATATTTTGAGTTCTGGCAGAATTCCAGACTTTAAAGAGAAGGTACCTGTCGAGAAACACGACTGCTATCAGCTCTTATTTGAGACCATTGAGTCTTTGGAACGTGAAAGCGAAACATTTATTTATGCGTCTCGTTTAAAGGAGACTATGCGAAGGAAGCGTCCACAGTTTGCTGAGGCAACTTATGGATATCGTTCGTTTACTTCTCTTTTACGTGAAGCATCGAGCCTTGGATTTATTAAAATTCATGAGGATCAAAAAAGCGGCACCGTTGTCGTAGACGGATTTAGAGAATAAAGGGTGTTTTAGAGAGGATTTAGGTTTCATGGCAGAGAAGAAAGAAACTGCTCAGAAGCCAAAAAAGGCTTCAACTAAGGCAACCGCAAAAGCGGGCTCTACAAAGGCGCCAAAAGAAGAAAAGCAACCTGCTAAGAAGGCTACAAAAAAGCCAACTATGGCACAGATGAAAAAAGTGAATGCACTGGTCATTGCTTTGTCTGATGCTAGTAGGCGCGCTCGTCAAGACGCATCTCATGAGCTTGCGGAGCTGGCCCATATTGCTCCTCTTGCCTTTGAAGAGCACATTGATTCTCTTATTGATGCACTGTATAGGCCAGAGGCACAGACTCGTTGGGAAGTGCTTGATGCGCTTGCCAATCTGAGCGCTCACTTTGGTGACCAGGTCTTTAAGGCATTTGATGCTGCTGAGGCCTCCCTGTTTGACGATGACTCAGCAACAGTGCGTCTCGCAGCATTTTTGTTCCTCTGTCAGTACGGAGCAACTTCTGCAAAGCATTCTGATGAAGCATGGCCACTTCTGGATGAGGCGGTCCAGTGCTATCACGGAGATGCTGAGTACCATGATATGCTCCAGGGTCTTCTCGCCTTAGCACACGGAACTATTTCTAAGGACGTGAAGAAAGCACTGTCTCAGCGCATGAAGTTTGATGCAGAAAATGCCACTGGATACATCAAACAGTATTCGGAAGAGATTGTTGCAGCTACCAAGTAGTTTGTTTTGCATGTAAACGACTGTGTACAAATGGGGGAGTTTACTGGTTGTATGTTTTATGCATGCTAATAAGAGTAAACTACAGGTTTGTATTATGTACGCATAGTTGCATTAAGCGATGAAAGGCAAGGATATGCCATCTATTGATGTAAAAAAGAACTCAAAGATCTTTATCGGAGTTGGAGCAGTTGTACTGTTTGCTCTTGGTATTGTCATCGGTCGCTTCCTCCTTGGCGGCGGCGGCGGAGCTACTGGTTCTTTGAACGGTCGCACCACACTTTCTGAGGGTGAGCTCAACACTCCTATTGCTTCTTATACCTATAACGGTCAGACCAAAGAAGTAACTGCTCGTGAGGTTATTGAGAACACTTCCGGTCTTGACGCAGCAAAGCAGTCTGACGGCACCTATGCTGTTCCAGCAGCCGATAAGATCATTGGCTATGTTCGCAATGCTCTTGTTGTTGCTGAGGCTCAGAGCAAGGGTATTACCGTCACCGATGACGAAGTCAACAATTACATGCAGACCAACTTCAAGACTACTGATGTTAGCCAGGTTGCTTCTGCATACAAGCTCTCTGAAGACGTTGCAAAGAAGCTCATCCATGATGCTGTCATCATGAAGAAGTATCGTGATAGCGTTCTGACTACAACCCTTCCAGATGCTCCACAGGCACCAACTGCACCTGAGGACGGCAACTCTGAGACTACAAGCCAGGAGTACGCTCAGTACATCATTGGTCTTGCTGGTGATGAGTGGGACGCTAAGAACAACACTTGGGCTTCCCAGGATGGCGATTACTACAAGCAGCTCTCTGCTTACTCAATCTCCAACGATTCCGCTTCTTATGCAGCTGCTCAGACCGCTTATCAGGTTGCAATGAGCAAGTACTCTGCTGTTGCAAGCAAGGCATCTCAGGAGTGGTCACAGAAGATCAACGAGATTCTTGGTAAAGCATCTATTGCTGTTTACTCTCTTGCTCTCTAGGATCTGAAAAGCAATGAAAGTTGCTATTAGTGCTTGTTTACTTGGCCTCCCCGTCAGATATGACGGAGGGGCCAAGCCTGTTTCTGCAGTACAAAAGCTGGCAGAAAAAGTAAACGTCACAAAGATCTGCCCCGAGACCTCCTCAGGTCTTCCTGTACCTCGTCCGCCCGCGGAACAGCGAGAAGGACGTGTTTGGCTCAAGGATGGATCAGATGTAACGGAAGATTTTGAACGTGGATCTAAGATTGCTCTTAGTGCCGTTACGTCTTCTGACATAACGCTCGCCGTTTTGAAGGCAAAGAGCCCGTCTTGTGGCGTGCATGAGATTTATGATGGTACGTACTCAGGAAAGCTTGTTTCTGGCGAGGGAACACTTACTCGTCACCTCTTAGAGGAGGGGATTTGCGTGGTTACCGAGAAAACCATTGAGAATGTAAGCCCATCTGTTGAGCATCCTGTTGCTCTTATTTTGGGAACCGGACTTGGCCATCTTGCTGATTTGGTAAAGCCAGTTCGTCGTATTGATTATCGTGACATTCCAGGTTTCCCTGTTGACGCTTCTCCTATGGCTGGTCACAGCTTTGAGGCAACTATTGGTACTATCGATGGCGTGCCTGTAGTTGTTTATCCTGGTCGCGTACATCTCTATCAGGGTTATTCTGCAGCTGAGGTAACCTCCCTTGTTCAGCACGCACATCACTTGGGCTGCAAAGACATTATTTTTGCAGGTGCAACAGGTGCTGTTTCTGGAAACGCAAAGACTGGCCTTGGCGTTATTACTGATCAGATTAACCTCACGGGAACCAATCCGCTTGCAGAGTGGGCAGGCCTTCGCGATGTCGAGACCCCATTTGTAGATATGAATGATGCCTTCTCGCCTTATCTAAGAACGCTTGCACGTGGCGTAGCGGATGACCTCAAAATTGAGCTTAACGAGGGTGTTTTTGCTGGTCTTTTGGGACCAAACTTTGAGACTCCTGCAGAGGTTGCTATGCTTCGTAGTTTTGGCGTCTCATATGTTGGCGTTTCCACAGCTCTTGAAGTCATTATGGCCCGCGCTCTTGATATGAACGTATTAGCTTTGACGCTTGCAGCAAATCCAGCAGGTGCTCATGGAACTACACACAAGAGTGTTCAAGAGGCATCCGAGAAGTACGCAGATAATCTTGAGCGCCTTGTTCGTGGTGTTCTCGGGCTTCTTTAGTATTTCTGCTTGAATAATACAGGGCTTCCCCGTATAGTTGTTAGCGCGCTTTTGCACGCCAGCATAGCTCAGTTGGTAGAGCACCGCTCTCGTAAAGCGGGGGTCATCAGTTCGATCCTGGTTGCTGGCACCATCAACTATTAAATAGCCGCCTTGTGCGGCTATTTTTATGCCTATCTAAATCCATGTGAAACAACTACAGCGTGGTGGGTATAGACAAAGTAGTAGTAATTACTAACAAAAGGAGTTTTTATGGCTACTCAGAATCTTGAGCTTTTCTATAAGCCAACCTGCCCATACTGCCACAAGGTCATGTCCTTTATGGAGCAGAACAACATTGAGCTTCCTATGCACGATATCGTTGCTGATGACGCAGCTCGCGAGCGCCTTATTGAGGTTGGCGGTAAGCGCCAGGTCCCATGTCTGTTCATTGACGGTAAGGCAATGTATGAGTCCGGCGACATCATTAACTACCTCTCTGAGGTCTTCCACGTTTCTGGTTCAAACGATGACTCAGACGATGGCTCCGCTGCAGCTGCTTGCACCATCGGTGGTGCTTGCTCCTTCTAAGATTGTTGTCGAGAAACCCGTCAAGCTGTGGGTTTTCTCGCCTTATGTACAAAAAATCCCTCTGTTCCAAGATATGGAGCAGAGGGATTTTGCGTTAGAAAACGGGGTGGTTTATAGCTCTTCAGCCTTGACCGCGTTGGTTAGCTCTTTAGGCGTGCTACAGCGTATTCGCTAATGAGTAGCAAGAAGAGGATAAGGATAGAGGAGAAGCTACCAATAACTGCGCCGTTAAGACCAGTAAAGCTGACCATCATCCAGATAATAGGAATGGATACAACAAATGAAATGAGGTAGGCGCGCGTAACCGCCTTTTGAGCTCGCATGATGGTGATGAGCTGGTACAAAAAGTCAATCGCAGCACAAAGGCCACCGGTGGCTACCATAATGCGTGCGAGTCCGCGATACTGCTCAAAATCAACGCCGTACAAGAAGCTGTTAAGAGGAATGCCAATAAACTCAACAAATGCTGCAGTACCTGCGGTGACTACGGCAATGGCTCCAAACAGGGCAAGTACCATTACGCCAAAGCGCTTCTTACTAGCAGGATTATGGATAGAAGTTTCTAGCAGGCTGGCAAGCTTAAAGAGCTGCGGCCTGTAGATGAGCGTAGAGATCATCAAAATTGTGTGAGCGGGGAAATAGAGTGCATTGAAGTACAACTGATTGCTGTATGAAAGCGTGCCTTCCATGGCAAACTTTGGCAGCGAGTCAATAAGGTTGTAGAGGAAAAGCGCTAAAAAGAGAGGCCAACATTGCACAAAGATATCTTTGATGTTTGCAAGCTTGAAGCGCACACTTTTATCGGTCTCAAGAATGGCTAGGGGAGCAGAAACAAATACCAGGGTGATAAGGGCACAAATACCCATGCTCCAGCTTGCCCATACAAGATTTCTGGTAACAAACAACACAGCAGTAAAGAGAATAAAACTGGCACTACACCTAAGAGCCTGACTGAGTCCTGCTAGATAGAGCTTGTCTTTTTGCTGTAGACGACCTTCGTAGACATCAGCCATACCGTCAACTGCCCTAAAAAGCAAAGCTCCCGTGCAGATAGAAAACATGGGCTCGGTATACCCTTTAAAGAAGCACCAAATAAGACCTGCTAGTACCATGACAATAACGGTAGCTGCGCGTTGAATCTGGTAATCAGAAAAACTACGTTGTTCAGCTATGTCGGAAACTTGATACGTGCGGACACCGTATTGGGCAATAAATAACAAAAGCGTTGCCACAACAAATGCCATGGAGAAGAGTCCTGCTTGTTCAATGCCAACAAGCTGAGAGCAAACAACAGTTAAAAGCGGAAAAAGTGCACCCCAGGCACCTTGTCCAAGAGCATTAAAAAGATAGTCTTGTGATGTTTGATGTGCCAAGTATTGCTCGTCTTGATTAGCAATATCGCCAGAGACCACGGCAGAGAGAAGCCTGGTCCACCATGTAACCACAATGCCAGGTTGACCCCCGTTTGTGCGCGAGTCATCAAGCTCATAACGAGGTGTGCGAAGGCGCTCTACCTGCTTATGTACGGAAGAATTGTTGTACGCAGTACGACTTTTCTTGAATGGATTGAGCATGTAAAACCTAAAATCTTCTTTAACTTGGCCAGAAACTTTGATATATCAATTTTTATTTGTTATATCGATTGTAGTCCACGATGTACATTAGGTAACAGATTGACAAACAATCGTGCGAAGATTGTTACAAAAGGGTATGGTAGATAGTACGTATTCTGAGTCATGTGGGAAAGGATGAGCATGGCAGGCAATCCTCAAGATTCAAATCTAGAGTCCAGCAATGCTTCTGTTGACAAGAAACCCATCGATGGTGCAACAACTTCCGAGGTAGCTCAGTCGCTTCTTGAACGACGTGGGAATGAGATTGCTGCTGCTCGTACCCTTATTCAAGCGCTTAAAGCGCCAGCTCCTCTGCGCGATAACCTTACCTTCTTTTTGCGTTTGGTAAGAAAAGTGCTTGCTGAGTACAATCCAGATCTTCTTACGAGCTTTGACACGTTGTTGGTTGAAGCAATTAAAGCTGGACCAGATGATTTGTCTACAACTCGCGCACCTTTGCTGCTTGAGGCAATCAATGCGGTACTCAAAGTAGATTCAGAGAAGGAATCGCTTAATGCTTTTCTGCGTTTTGCTTCTACCATTGACAACTTGAGCATGGAAGACTCCGTGCTTCTCATGCGCGCATTTGTAACTTTCTTCCACTTAGCAAATCTTTGTGAAGAGAATTATCGCGTTACCAGCCTGCGCTCTCGTGAGGCTTCTGTTGATCCATCTTCTGCAGAAGACCCCATCAATGAGATAACCGTTGCCTATAGGCAGCTTATTGACGAGTGCGGTGAAGAAGAGGCAAAAGCACGTCTTAATCGTCTTGAGTTCCACCCTGTCTTTACTGCGCACCCAACTGAGGCTCGTCGTAAAAACGTTGAGCGCCGAATCCGTACCATCTCAGAGCTTCTTGATGAGCGTCAGAGGCTTGGTGGTCCTGCTCGTGTGGAAAACGAGCGTCGCATGCTGCAAGAGATTGACGGCCTATTCCGTACGTCTCCTATCGGTCATAAAAAGCCAACTCCTTTGGAGGAGGCAGATACTGTCCTCAACATTTTTGACACCACCCTTTTTGAGATGGTTCCTTCGGTATATCGCCGCTTTGATAACTGGGTGCTGGGAGAAAACGCTGGTTGTGTGCCGCCTGTCTGCCCACCATTTTTCCGTCCAGGTAGCTGGATTGGCTCCGACCGCGACGGTAACCCTAATGTTACCGCCCTGGTTTCTCGCCAAGTTGCCGAGAAGTACCGTGTACACGTACTGCAGGCACTGGCTCGGGCTACCAAGGAAGTCAGTCGAGGCCTGACGCTTGATGGTATTTCTACTCCAGCTTCGCCTGCGCTTGTCAATCTTTGGGCACAGCAGGTAGAAATGAGCCAGGCCCTGACCTCTAGGGCTATTGATAAGGCTGGGTCTGAGTTGCATCGTGCGGCAATGCGCGTCATTTCTGGCCGACTCAGCGCCACCATTGAGCGTAATGCTGACCTGATGTATCAAAACGCCGAAGAGTTTATTGCTGATCTGCGTGTTATTCAGGATTCACTAGCTCAAGCAGGGGCTTTCCGTATTGCCTACGGTCCTGTTCAGAAGCTTATCTGGCAGGCTCAAACTTTTGGCTTCCACTTGGTAGAGATGGAGTTCCGTCAGCACTCTTTGGTGCACAAGCGTGCGCTTGCAGATATTGAGGCACATCCCTCAACTGCCGAGAAACCCGCCAAACTTGATGCTATGACGCAGGAGGTGCTAGACACCTTCCGCTCCATTGGATCAATTCAAAAGAAGAACGGCATTAACGCTGCTCGTCGCTATATTATTTCGTTTACGCAGTCTGCTCAGGATGTTGAGAATGTCTATAAGCTTGCACGTCTTGCGTTTGCAAATGAAGAAGACGTTCCTGTACTAGACGTTATTCCACTCTTTGAGCAAATTGAAGATCTTGAGAACGCTGTTGCTACACTTGACCAGGTAATTCAGCTTCCTGAGGTACAGGTACGTCTTGCTCAGACAGGCCGCAAGCTTGAGGTCATGCTGGGCTATTCCGATTCCTCAAAGGACGAGGGTCCAACTACGGCAACGTTGGTTCTGCATAAGACCCAGGCTGCTTTGGCAGAGTGGGCAGAGAAGAACTCCATTGACCTCATCTTGATGCATGGCCGTGGCGGTGCAGTTGGTCGTGGCGGTGGTCCTGCAAATCGTGCTGTTCTTTCTCAGCCTAAGGGATCGGTAAACGGTCGCTTTAAACTTACTGAGCAGGGAGAAGTTATTTTTGCTCGCTATGGTGACCCAACGCTTGCCCGTCGTCACGTAGAGTCCGTTGCAGGAGCAACACTGCTTCAGATGGCACCTTCTATTGAACAGAAGAATACTCAGACAGACGTGAAGTTTGCTTCGCTCGCTTCTGAGCTTGATAAAGCGTCCAAGCAGCGTTTCTTGGAGCTCATTCACTCCGATGGCTTTGCTGAGTGGTTCTCGGTTGTTACCCCTCTGACAGAGATTGGTCTTCTCCCTATTGGTTCAAGACCTGCAAAACGTGGCCTGGGCGCCAAGTCTCTTGATGACTTGCGTGCTATCCCCTGGATTTTCTCGTGGTCACAGGCTCGTATCAACCTGGCTGCTTGGTACGGACTGGGTAGTGCCTGCGAGGCAGTAGGGGATATTGAGCGTCTCCGTGAGGCATATAGAGAGTGGCCGCTGTTCACTACGTTTATCGACAACATTGAGATGTCAATCTCCAAAATTGATGCTCGTATTGCAAGACTTTATCTGGCTCTGGGTGATCGTCCTGAGCTTTCGGAGATGGTTCTCTCCGAGATGTCGTTGACGCGCAAGTGGGTCCTTGCTATCACCGGTAACAAGTGGCCGTTGGAGAACCGTCGTGTGCTTGGTCCTGTTATCCGCCTGCGTCTGCCATTTGTTAATATTCTTTCGGTTACGCAGGTACATGCCCTATCTGAGCTTCGTATAAGGGATGACATGCTTACTCCAGAGGAGCGCGCAAACATTACGTATTTGATTTTGTGCACCGTGTCTGGTGTTGCCGCAGGTCTGCAGAATACAGGCTGATGTCGCACCGCTTGCCATAAGTTTGAGCAAACAAATGTTTATGTTTACGTAAAACTAGTACTATCTGAAATAAAGTTGCAATATTTACAAGGCGAGAAACCACTGGTAGTCAGAGTTTCTCGCCTTATTTTTTATTTTAATTATTAAATGAAAGTTGAATTACCTTAACTTTTAGTTGATACTAATGAAGTAAAAGTTCGAAAGAGCAAACTTAGTTTGCCTACGTTATTTTGGGGGATGCATGGATACAGAAAAGACCTCACAGGGTCCTGCGAATTCTGGTCCAGTTCTTCCTCTTGCCATGCTTGGTGAGGGAGAGACTGCGCTGATTGTAACGGTTAAGGGTGCTTCTGATCTTCGCCAGCACCTCTCAACACTTGGTTTTGTTGAGGGCGCCGAGGTAAAGGTTATTTCACGAGTCAACGGCGACGTTATTGTTAGCGTTAAGGGTGCACGACTTGGACTGAACCGTCAGATGTCGTCGCACATCATGGTTTCTCCGCTCTAAACACTTTGTTGTATTGCGCTGCTGGTAAAACCCGCGGCTTTTAATACGTGTTTCGATGAAAGGAAGGTTATGGCAACTCTGAAAGAAGTTAAGGTGGGGGAGAGTTGCACGGTTGCTGCGCTAAAGGGTGTAGGCGCCGTGAAACGTCGCATCATGGACATGGGCCTTACTAAGGGTACTGAGGTTCACGTCAAAAAGGTAGCACCACTGGGAGACCCAATTGAGCTCACAGTTCGTGGCTACGAGCTTTCTATCCGCAAGGATGAAGCTGCAAGCATTGAAGTAGTAGACGTTCACAAGGTAGAGGAAGCCTAATGGCACAACAGACTATTATTGGTCTTGCAGGTAATCCAAACTGCGGTAAGACCACCCTATTCAATGAGCTTACGGGCTCAAACGGCTACGTCGGCAACTGGCCAGGCGTTACCGTTGAGAAGAAGCAGGCAAATTGGCGTGCCGATAAGGACGTCACCTTTGTCGACCTTCCTGGTATTTACTCTCTGTCTCCATATTCACCAGAGGAGCAGGTATCTCGTGACTACCTCATTAATGAGCGTCCAGACGCCATTATTGACCTTCTCGATGTTACCAACCTGGAGCGCAACCTCTATCTGACTACTCAGATTCTTGAGGCTGGCCGCCCTGTTGTTCTTGGTCTTAACATGGTTGACCTGCTCAAGGAGTCCGGTGACGTCATTGATACCAAGGAGCTTTCCAAGCAGCTTGGTGTTGAGGTTGTTGAGGTTTCTGCACTTCGTAACAAGAACATTGACACTCTGGTAAAGACTGCAATTAAGGCTGGCCAGGAGGGAACTCCTGCTGAGGGCGTTAAGTGCTTTACCCCAGAGGTAGAAGAGGCTCTTGGCAAGATTGCTGCTGCAATCGAGGGTCTTGCTCCTGCAACTCTTTCTCGTTGGTACTCCATTAAGGTCTTTGAGCGCGATGTAAATGCAATTGCTCCTCTTAACCTTTCTGCCGAGAAGACCGCAGAGCTTGAGCAGATTATTGCTGCAGTTGAGCAGTCCCGCGACGATGATGCTGAGTCCATCATTACGTCTGACCGTTATGAGTGGATTGCTGGCGTAATGGCAGCTTGCGTCAAGAAAGCACCTAAAAAACTGAGTACTTCCGAGAAGATTGACCGTGTTGTTACTAACCGTATTCTGGGTCTTCCAATTTTTGTTATTGTAATGTCCCTGGTGTATTTTATCTCTATTTCTACAGTTGGTATCAATGCTACCAACTGGGTCAACGACAATCTGTTTGACAAAGGTTTTCACGTATTGGGCATCGGAGATGCAGAGTATAGTCAGGCAAAAGATGATTTTGACTCTCACCACTATGGCGACCAGATTGACGCATATCTCAATGCAGCAGACGAGGCCGGTATTGATACCACTGAGGTTCGTGCTGCAATCGCGGCTAAACAGTGGGATTCTGACGCTATCACCAGCTTTGAGGCAGAGACTGCCAAGAAGAACGTTGTTGCTCTGAGCGCACCAGTTCATGATGAGGATGGCAACTTCGTTGATACTGACGACAATCCTCTTCAGCTTGACGCAAACGGCAACCCAATTCTTGCTGAAGGTCAAGAACTTCAGACTCTGGGCGGCGTAACTGCTGCGGGCTTCAAGACCGCTGTTGAAGGCGCTGCTACTGAGCCAGAGGCATCTGAGTACGGCATGTATGTCCCTGGTATTCCTACGCTTGCTCGCGGCGCTCTTGAGGGTGCTGGCGCAAGCCCCGTCATCACCAGTCTTGTAGTTGACGGTATTATCGGCGGCGTAGGTGCTGTTCTTGGCTTTATTCCACAGATGTTTGTCTTGTTTGTTATGTTGTGTTTCTTGGAAGACTGCGGATATATGAGCCGCGTTGCTTTTGTTATGGACCGTGTCTTCCGTCGTTTTGGTCTATCAGGTAAGTCTTTTATTCCACTTCTTATCTCCTCTGGTTGTGGTGTTCCTGGCGTTCTTTCTACTCGTACTATTGAAAATGAGAAAGATCGTCGCATGACGATTATGCTTACCACTATGATTCCATGTTCGGCAAAACAGCCTATTATTGCCTTGATTATGGGTGTTCTTATTGGAGGAACTACTGCTTGGTGGATTGCCCCAGCCTTTTATTTCTTGGGTGTAGCTATGATTGTTATTTCTGCAATCATGCTAAAGAAGACTAAGGCTTTTGAGGGAGAGCCAGCACCATTTGTCATGGAACTTCCTGATTATCACATGCCTTCTCTTAAGTCTTGGGCAATGCATGTTTGGGAGCGTATTTCTGCGTATATTATTAAAGCTGGTACCATTATTTTTGCTGCAGCAATTGGAATTTGGGTTTTATCCAATTTTGGCTGGGCTAACTGGGACGGCGCAAATGGAGTATTCGGCTATCTCCCAGGTATTCAGGGTGCTCCTGATAATGTTATGGACTTTTCTTTGCTTGCTGCTATTGGCGGTTCTATTGGATTTATCTTCTCTCCACTTGGATTTGGAAATTGGCAGGCAACTGTAGCTTCTATTTCTGCTTTGATTGCAAAAGAGAATCTTGTTTCCACCTTTGGCGTTCTTTATGGCCTTGGCGATGCAAGTGAGAAGTCTGTCACTATGTGGTCTGGCTTTGCTGGTATGTTTACTGATGCTGGTGGTATCCTCCACGTTGGTGCAATGTGTGCATTTGTTGCATTCAATATGCTTGACGCACCTTGCTTCGCTGCAGTAGGTTCTATTCGTCGACAAATGAACGACTCTAAGTGGTTCTGGTTTGCCATTGGTTATCAGTGCATTTTTGCATGGATTGTAGGCCTGATGATTAATCAGTTCTGGGAGTTCTTCGTTCTTGGCTCCTTTGGTGTGTGGACTGTTGTTGCCTTTATCTTCCTGGCAGCAATTCTCTTCCAGCTTTTGCGTCCAGCTCCAAAGTGGGATAAGAAGGACGATAAGATCCTAACCAACCTTACCGAGGTTGCAAAGGCATAAGCTACTACTAGATTAGTACGCTGACCTGATCCCCCGCACCAATTCGGCGCGGGGGATTTTGTTTATGTTTATCTCGGACTTTCTTGATATAAGATAAAAATCCATAGACATGTAAACTTAGTCTAACTTTTTGTAGAGTTTACGAAATTAGATAAAAAAACTGAAAAGATTCTTGTAAGTTTTCCTCGGTTAACTTACTATGTTTTTAAGCAATTTACTTGCTTGCTTTATTCAGGTTCCCGTAGCTCGGAGAAAGACCCTCTCCCTTTCTTGCGAGCGTAGAACACGAGCCGCTGACTCTGGGTGTCAGCGGCTCGCCCCTTTTTAAGATGTATTTATTTGCTTTTAGTGCAAGTCTCTGTCTTCTTCATGTTCAGAAAGATCGCTTGTATCGCGGTCCAAAAGAACCGAGACATTCATATCAGGGTAGGCTGCCTCTACTTCATGAATAATATCGTGGACGATTTGCTTACCGTCATAGCCAAACTCAATGACTGTGTCAAAGGCCATAAATTGATTTTCAATGTCAGCAATAAAACCATGAACTTGAAGAACACCTTCATGAGCTAAAGCCATTTCAGTTACTTCAGTACGCATCTTTACAATGCGATTATCGGTGGTGTTTCTCGCATAAATACCAATGGCAGCAATGATTATTTTGCCTGATGTCTGCTTGTAAATCTCTGTACTCAGACGCCTATTCATCGTATCAATCTCAATAGCTGAAGTGGTATCAAGAACCTCAGTGTGGAATGAGCCAACAAATTTATCTGGGCCATAGCTGTGGATAATAAGGTCGTAGACGCCTTCTGCGTCTGGATCCTCTTTCACAATGTTGTAAATAAGTGTTGAAAGAGCAGCGTCAGGACGCATGCCAATAATTTCTTTAATAGATCCCTGCAACAGCTCAATTGAAGCTTTAATGATAAACACAGAGATAATAACGCCCACATATGCTTCAAGACTAATTTTTGTAAAGATAAAGATAAGCGCAGCTGTTAAAACAGAAGTAGAGAGTGTGGCGTCAAAAAGTGCATCTGAACCCGATGCAATAAGGGTGTCGGAGTTTACGCGATTACCTACAGAGCGGACGTAGCGACCCAAAATAATCTTTACCAGCACAGCTACTGCAATGATGACTAAAGACAGGGGACTATAGTCTGGAGTAACAGGATCCATGATACCTTGGATGGATTTGATGAGCGAAGAAATACCTGCATACATAATGATTGCAGCAATTACTGTTGTAGTGATGTATTCGATGCGTCCGTGTCCAAAGGGGTGCTCGCGATCAGCTTTTTTGTTAGATAGTTTGGTTCCCACAATGGTAATGATTGATGAGATTGCATCGGAAAGATTGTTCACCGCATCAAGAGTAACGGCAATTGAGTTAGATAAAATGCCCACAGCTGCTTTGAATGCCGCAAGTGCAACATTAGCTGCAATGCCAATGGCGCTCGTGCGTACAATGGCAGTCTCACGTTCAGAAGAGGTTATAGTTACCTGTGATTGGGTCATAGTAAATCTAACTTTCCCTAACATTAGAAAGAACCTTTAAAAGCAATCGTTTAAGTTCAGCGCCCTCTTCGGGCGAGAGATTAACGCATGAGCCAATCTGATGTGGGACTATTTGCATTTCTCGCCTAAGGTCTTTGCCTTTTTGGGTGAGGGAAACAATCAGCTGACGTCCGTCTTTGTTTGTTTTTTGACGCAGTACAAGGCTCTTCTCCTCAAGCTTTTTAAGAAGTGGAGTCAAGGTGCCTGAATCAAGAAATAAACGCTCACCTAAGGTTTTGACATCCAAGGATTCATGTTCCCAAAGCGCCATCATGGCAATGTATTGCGTATACGTCAGATTAAAGGGCTTAAGTAGCGGCGTATACCTTCGCACCACTTCTTTTGAAGCGCTGTAGAGTGGAAAACAGAGCTGGTTTTTAAGAAGAAGCTCGGGGATGTCTTGGGAGTTGTCGAGTGCAGAAGAGCCGCCAGCAAACGTGCTGACGGCTGCGACGGACTGCATTTCTTTCTGAGAAGAACTCATGAGTAGACCGGTCCTCTCGCCTTAGGCAAGAAGGTTTTTAACTGCGGACTCAACCTCTGCCATATCGGCAGTTGGCTCGAAGCGAGCAACAACGTTTCCCTGGCGGTCTACAAGGAACTTGGTGAAGTTCCACATGATGTAGGCCTTGTCGCCAAACTTCTTGTTGTTTGCCTTAGCAAATTTGTCCAGAGCAAGTGCCTTGATACCCTTACCAAAGCCCTGGAAGGGGAAAGCTGTTGCAAGGCGCTCAAAGAGAGGATTTGCAGTCTCTCCGTTGACGTCGCCTTTCTTGAACTGTGGGAAATTAGTGCCAAACTTCATGGTGCAGAACTGATGAATCTCTTCATCAGACTCTGGAGCCTGGTCAGCAAACTGATTGCAAGGGAAGTCCAAGATCTCAAAGCCCTGGTCCTTGTATGCGGCATAAATGCGCTCAAGGTCCTCATACTGTGGGGTAAAGCCGCAGCCAGTTGCAGTGTTGACAATCAGAAGGACCTTTCCATCAAAAGAGGAGAGGGAAGTGAGGGAGCCGTCACGCTCTTCTACGGAGAGGTCATAAATGTTGGTGTTTGCCATGATGTTCCTTTCAACTAGCCACGGATAGTCCGAAGCGTTAGATGGCTTACTTTCTTTGGGTAGTGTACCCTCAATGGCTTTACACTATCACAACTAAATTGTATGCAATTTATTTTCACAGTAACGACACAGAATAGTTATTATTTTTCATTAAGTTGTTAGCCTATACGAACAAATATCAATTATTTAAGTAACGTTCCAGAGCGGTTTCTTCACAAAATTTATATGTACACCATGGTTAACCTTAGGAAACGTTTTCGCAGGTAAGGAATTACTTGTGTACAATTGTTTCATTAGGATAACTAATTAGTAATGATTTTCACTTGTTTTTCTCGCCAAAAAATTTTATCTTCAATAGGTCACTAACCGATTAATTTGCAAATAGCAGATGGGGGATTTTTATGAAACTGAACAATTG
>JABZGZ010000090.1 GCA_015259105.1 Atopobium sp.
GGCTAAGGGTACCTGCATTATTACGGAAAACGTCTTTGAGAACCGCTTTATGTTGGCCTCCGAGCTTTCCCGCATGGGAGCTGACATCACCATCGAGGGCCACCACGCTATTGTCCGCGGCGTCTCCGAGCTTGAAGGTGCGCAGGTCAAGTCCCCAGATCTTCGAGGCGGAGCTGCGCTTGTTATGGCTGGTCTTGTGGCTGAGGGAGAAACAATCGTTTCTGCAATCCATCACATTGACCGCGGTTACGAGGGATTTGTCGAGAAACTCGTCGCGCTGGGAGCAGATGCTCAGCGCACTACCATTCCAGACGACGACTTTATCGAAGGATAGTTTGTGTCAACTAAACCAAAGCATGCAAAACTGCTAGACAACAGCGCCGCACAGGGCGCTTCGGCTGACACTGCACAAAATACTGCTACGGGAAGTACCCAAGGTACTGCACCAAGCGCTGCAGCCAATACGTCGCAGAACGCTGCGGTTAGTAACTCTCCTTTTAGTCGCACGCAGGCAGAGGGCTACCACAAGCGTCGTAAGCGTGTCTTCAGAAAGCAGATGGTAGTCAGGTCGCTTCTGGGCGTTCTTGCTGCTGTTTTTGTTGCAGCTGTGGTGGGCGCAGGTGTCTGGTATGCAAGCGTTCAGGCACAGCTCAATAACTCACAGGTCATTACTGCTGAGCTTCGTCAGACGCTTCAGGAGCCTTCTGCACCAAGCGACCCCTATTATATGCTGCTTCTAGGAACCGACGGTCGACCTGGCGAGACTGAATATCGTGCGGATTCCATTATTTTGGCGCGCGTTGACCCTATCCATAAGCGTGTGACTATGCTTTCTATTCCACGAGATACCCGTGTCTTGTGGAAGGGTTCTTACATGAAGATTAACGCTGTTCACTACTATGACGGCGCAAATGGCATGGTACAAGCTGTAAATGAACTGTGCGGCGTACATATTGCCCACTATGCAGAGGTCAACTTTGATGGTCTCGCAGGCATTACAGATGCTCTTGGTGGCGTAACCGTAAACGTTGAGCAGTACATGCGTGACACAGAGAACTTCAGCGACGTTGTTGAACTGTACCCTGGCGTTCAGAAACTGAACGGTGCTCAAGCACTCTTCTTTACTCGTGTTCGCTACGCTTTTGCAGACAGCGATTACACCCGCATGCGCCATCAGAGAACCTTCATCAAGGCTATGATTGCTCAGATTCTGAACACAGGAGACCCTGTAGCCATTGCAAATACTGTCAATTCAACGGCAAGCATGGTTATTACCGATCTCTCTGTCTCAGACATTATTTCTTTGGGCACTCAGATGATTGGCATGAACACTGACAAGGATATCTATACGGCATACGTACCATCCGAGGGAACAGAAATTGACGGTCAGTCGTATGTCATTGCAGATGAAGATGCACTTGCAAAGATGATGAAAGTAATTGATGCAGGAGACGATCCATCTAGTTTAAACGGACAAACAGATGCCGAGGCAAATGCTGAGGCTGCCGAGAAAAGTTCAGAAGAGTCCTCAGAATCTTCAAACAGCTCTTCTCGCCAGTAAAACTAAGCGCCGTTTTTGGGTATCATTCAAGTGTTAGAAATATTTTCGTTGCGTAGCGCAACTGATTTTGCATGAAAAAGACTGTCAAGCAGTCGTCGGAGGAGATTTATGGCCAACGATAACGTACAAAACGACCACACACTGACAAAAGCCGGCGAGGACTATCTCGAGGCAATTTATCGAATTGCACTTGAGCAGCCAGATGACGATAAGAGCGTCCGCTCCGTTGATATTGCCGAGAGCCTTGATGTTTCCAAGGCAAGCGTCAACAAGGCACTATCCCAGCTTAAAGAGCAGGACATGGTTGAGCAGAGCCGTTATGGTCGTGTCACGCTGACCAAAGAAGGCGAGGCAAATGCCCGTACCACATGGCGTGCTCACCGTGCGCTTCGCACCTTCCTTGAGGAGGACTTGGGCGTAGACACAGAGACTGCAGATGCAGAGGCTTGCCTTATGGAGCACTCACTTTCTGTAGACACGCTGGCCAAGCTCATTGAATTCCTTGAGAAGCGTGGAATTGAGATTCCAAGCAAGTAACGTAACCTGGCGCTTATGCAAGCTAGGTACGTACAAAAGCGCCTGTCATTTGAGTTTATCGGCGGCAAAACCGTCATTCTTACAAGCGCACGTTAGGTGTGCAGAGCCAACAGGGCTCATAGGTGAAAGGTAAACACATGAAGGCAATTATCCCAGCAGCAGGTCTAGGTACGCGTTTTCTACCTGCAACAAAGGTAACCCCTAAAGAGCTGTTGCCTGTTTTGGATAAGCCCGTCATCCAGTACGTAGTAGAAGAGGCTCTTGAGCCAGAAGAGGTTGATGAGGTAATCATCATCAATTCTCGCGAGAAGCCACAGATTGAAACCTACTTTGCTGAAGACCAGAAGTTTGAGTCAGACCTTTCTTCTCGTGGAAAGCAAGACCTTGCCGATAAGGTCCATGCAGCTTCTGCGCTCCCTGTTTCCTTTACCTATCAGGACAATCCTCGCGGCCTTGGCCATGCAGTACTGTGTGCCGCAGACGGCGTAGGCGACCAGCCATTCTTTGTTCTTCTCGGCGATTACTTTGTCCCAGACCGCCAGATGTGCATCCGCATGGCGGAGATTTCCAAGCAGCACAACGGCGCTTCCGTCATTGCAGTTGCTCCAGTTCCTGCAGATCAGGTGTATCGCTACGGTATCATCGCAGGTGAGTGCATCTCTTCTCCTTCAGATAACGCTGAGGGCGAGGGCGCTATTTGGAAAGTAACCGGCCTTGTCGAGAAACCCCGTCCAGAGGACGCTCCTTCTCACCTGTTTATTGTTGGCCGTTACCTGCTTTCTCCAAAGATTATGGAGCTCCTGGCAACTCAGGGTCCTGGTGCTGGCAACGAGATTCAGCTGACAGATGCAATGGAGCGTCTGCTTGCTGAGGAAGAGATGTATGCGCTGGTAATTGACGCGGAAGAGGGCTGCGATACCGGCACTCCCGCAGCTTGGGCAGCAACTAATGCACGCATGGCACTCTCTGACCAGAGTTCTGCAGCAGCATTTAAAGAGGCGCTCGGCAGCTATGCCAACCGCATTGGATAAAAGACCTGACATACTCCGTTTTGGCAGCGATGGCTGGCAAGCCCGCTATGACAAAAGCTTTACCAGGGATAATGTAGTTAGACTTGCAGAAGCCCTTGGTACTGTTTGGTCACAGGAGTTGCCTGGCGGCATTGTGTTTGTCGGTTTTGACACGCGCTTCGAGGCAGATTCGTCCGCCCTTGAGGCTGCAGCAACACTGGCCTCCTTTGGCCTTGACGTGCGCGTTTCCGAGACGTTTTGCCCCACGCCATCTATTTGCTGGGCTTGTGCGCAGCATAAAAATGTAGCTGGTGGCCTTATCATTTCTGCAACCGAGCTTTCCTGCGAATATTGCGGCATGATTATTCGTGCTGCTAACGGTGGCCCAGTTTCGCGTGATTTTCTTCAGCGCGTAGAATCTGCAACACCGCTGGAGCCAACAGACCAGCGTGGAACTTTTACCACAACAGATATTGTGACGCCTTATAAGCGTGCACTTCTTGATCAGATTAATGTGCCTGTTATCAAGGAGCTGTGTCCTAGCGTGGTAGTTGACCCTATGTATGGTGCGGCAACAGACCTTCTTGCCGACGTACTTTCCGCAGCTGGATGTGTTGTACACCAGATGCACCAAGGTCCTGTCAGGGATTTTGGTGGCATTCACCCACAACCAGCGGACCCTTGGGCTGATGAGTGCTCTTCGATGGTGGTAAGCCGCCATGCACAGCTGGGCCTTTTGCTTGATTGTGACGGAGACCGCGCTGCTGCCGTAGATGAAACCGGCCGACTTCTTAGTCCACACGAGCTTATTCCGCTTATCACACGCCATCTTGTACAAAATAGAAAGCAAACCGGCCGCGTTATTTCTACACTGACCTGTTCGGCAACGGTATCCAGGCAGGCAGCTCATCTTGGACTAGAGTCTGCAAGCGTGCCTGTTGGATTTGCTCGAC
>JABZGZ010000091.1 GCA_015259105.1 Atopobium sp.
ACGCAGAGTTCCGTGAGGTTTACCACGTTCCTGTTCAGGTTATTCCACCTAATCGCCCTGTTAAGCGTGAGGATCTGGATGACCTGGTTTATCGTACTATTGATGCTAAGTTCGAGGCTGTCGTAAGAGACGTTGAAGAGCGCCATCAGAATGGTCAGCCAGTGCTGGTTGGTACCGTTTCCATTGACAACTCCGAGCGTATTTCTCGCATTCTTTCTAAGCGCGGCATTAAGCACAACGTTCTGAACGCTAAGTTCCATGAGCGCGAGGCACAGATTATCGCTCAGGCTGGTCGTGAGGGTGCGGTTACCATCGCAACCAACATGGCAGGTCGTGGTACCGATATTCTTCTGGGCGGTAACCCAGACGTTATGGCTGAAGATATCCTTCGCAACCAGGGAATTGAGCCAGCCGAGGCCACTCAGGAGCAAAAAGAAGCCGCTCGCAAAGAGGCCAAGGAGATTTGCGCTACTGAGCGTGAGGCAGTAACCGCTGCAGGTGGTTTGTGCGTTATTGGTACCGAGCGTCACGAGAGCCGTCGTATTGACAACCAGCTCCGTGGTCGTTCTGGTCGTCAGGGAGACCCTGGTCAGACCCAGTTCTACCTCTCTCTTGAAGACGATCTGATGCGTCGCTTTGGCGGAGACCGCATGGACGGCGTTGCAGCAATGATGCAGCGCTATGAGCTTCCTGACGATATGCCAATCAAGGCAAAGATTGTTACCAAGCTTGTTGAGGGCGCTCAGCACAAGGTTGAGGAAGTCAACTTTGCAATGCGTAAGAATGTCCTTGATTACGACGACGTCATGAATAAGCAGCGCCAGGTCATTTACGCGGAGAGAAATAAGATTCTTGATGGCAAGGATCTTATGGAGCTTATCGAGACAGTCACTGCTTCTACTACTCAGCGCGTTTGCGAGGAGTTCTGCTACGGAGATGCTGACGAGTGGGATCTTGAGGGTCTTGAGAAGTGGCTCACCGAGCTTACTGGTAAGACAGATCTTCCAGAGTTTACCGAGGATACCAAGTTTGAGCAGCTTGAAGAGGATGTCACCGCTTTTGTTCAGAAAACCTTTGACGAGAAGACCCAGAAGCTCGGAGAAGAAGTCATGCGCGAGCTTGCTGCTCAGGTTATGCTTCGTGTTATCGACACTCGTTGGATGGCATACCTCCAGGAGATGGATTACCTAAAGACCGGTATTGGTCTTCGTGGTTTTGGTCAGCGTGATCCTCTGGTTGAGTATAAGACCGAGGCATACGAGGCATTTACGCTGCTGGTAAACACCATGTATGAGGACTTCCTCCGTACTATTCTTCGCCTTGAGTTGGTTAATCGTCCACGTCAGAATACTGAGACAGAGGCCTTCCAGAATGCTCACTATTCTGGTGGAGAAGAGACGGACGGCGATCAAAAGTCACTTAAGCAAGGCAAGAGCATGCTTAAGAATGCCGCAGCTATTGGAAAGAGTCCACAGGGAACCGGTGCCAGCCAGTCTTCTGTATCAACCTACCGTAAGTCTGACGATCCAAATCCTTACGTCAACGTTGGTCGCAATGACCCTTGCCCATGTGGAAGTGGCAAGAAGTTTAAGAACTGCCACGGCCGAAATAGGTAAGAATGGCTGATACAGAGGTTGTTTCGCTCCAAGCTTTAGCGGAGCGTCTCTCTGAGGTAGAAGGATATCTTCACCTCATTGAGAAGCGTCAGCAAATTTCAGAACTTGAGGCAGAAAGTGCTCGTCCCAATTTTTGGGACGACGCTGAAGCTGCGCAAAAAATAATGACTCAACTAGCATCACTTCGCGATGATGTTGCTGGTATTGATAGAGCTAAAGAGAAACTCGGTGATGCTGAGGCCGCTTTTGAGCTTGGAACAGAGCTTGGAGACCAAGCATCACTCGACGAATCTCAAGCGCTTGCGGCATCTCTTGAAAAAGACTTGTCGGAGCTTGAGCTTTCAAGCTGGTTTACTGATGAACTTGATCATGGTGATGCAATTGTTACTATTAAGCCTGGTCAGGGTGGTCTTGAGTCTCAAGACTGGTGCGAGATGCTTTTTCGCATGTATCTCAAATATTGCGATCGTCGTGGTTGGAAAGTTGATATCAACGACGCTCCTGTTGCAGAGGTTATTGGTCTTGACCGCGCAACCTTTACGGTAAGTGGCAAAAATGCTTACGGCATGCTTCGTGCAGAACAGGGTGTGCACCGTCTGGTAAGAATTTCTCCTACTGACGATAAGAAACGTAGGCAGACGTCATTTGCTGGTGTAGAAGTTTTACCTGTCCTTCCTGAAGATATTGAAGTTGCTATTGATCCTAATGACCTGCGTATTGATGTTTACCATGCATCTGGTCCAGGAGGTCAGGGAGTTAACACTACAGACTCGGCAGTTCGTATTACACATATTCCAACAGGAACGGTAGTAACCTGCCAAAACGAACGCAGCCAGCTTCAGAACAAAGCTGCAGCAATGAATATCTTGCGCAGTCGTTTGTATGAGATTGAAAAGGAGAAACGCGAAGCTGAGCTGGATGAGCTTCGCGGTCCAAAGAGAGAAATCTCGTTTGGCAATCAAATTAGGAGCTATGTTCTTTATCCTTATCAGCTCATTAAGGACTTAAGAACAGGTACAGAAACAGGAAACGTAGAGTCCGTTCTTTCAGACGGCGATCTTGATCAGTTCATCATTGCGTACCATCGCTGGGTTGTTGGCGGAAAGGATTAGTGTGCAAAAATCTACTTGGCAAAAGACCTTTAAAGATTCGTTCTTTATCGTCCTTGGCTGTGCAATTTTTGCAGTTGGCCTTGATGTATTTGAAGTTCCTAACGGACTTGCGGCTGGTGGTATTACTGGTTTTGCAACGATTATCAGAGCTGTTGCATTGCCTTTTGGTTTTGATTTGCCAGTTGGTATGCAAACAATCGCTATGAATATCATTTTGATGGCTTTTGTTGCAAAAAGCGGCAACAAAAAATACTTGCTCAAGAGTGTTGTAGGCTTCTTAATTTCCAGCATTTTTGTCGATTTATTTGCACCTTTTTTACCAGCTCTTGGCGCCAATGATCTTATGCTTGCTGCTTTGTGGGGCAGTATTATCTGTGGTTTTGGTCTTGGCCTTGTATTTAGAGCGGGTGGAAATACCGGTGGTACAGACATCATTGCTCAGGCGGTTTCCAAGCGTTTTTCTATTCCATCCGGCACTGCAATCATTATTGTAGACATTCTCATTATTATTGCGGCTATTCCGGTCTTCTCGCTAGAAAACGGTCTGTATTCTACCTTGGCAATCTTTGTTACAGGAAAAATGATTGACTTTGTCATCGACGGACCAAGATCTGAGCGCTGCGTTTACATTATTTCCTCTGAGCACGATGCCATCGCTCACGAAATTCTCTATAACCTTAATCGTGGCTGCACAGAGCTTCAGGCGCGCGGACTGTGGAGTGGTGCGCACAAGCCTGTTTTGATGTGCGTTCTTGGTCGTACGGAGGTTGTTCAGCTGAAAGTTATCGTTTCCGAGATTGACTCAGATGCACTGGTGTTTGTTTCAGAGGTCCACGAGGCAATCGGCGAAGGCTTTAAGTCATTTGAGGCTTTGGAAAGCTAATCGCTGCTAATCGTTGTTTGGTCAGCAAGCTGCTCGACAGATGGTTCTGTTGAACTTCGGTGGATGCGTGTAGCTGGATGCGATTAAACACAATTGCACGCAAAAATTTTGCGATGTAAAAAGGCGCCCGCACAATGAACTGCCTCCCATTTCTTATGTCCAAGAAATGGGAGGCAGTTCATATGCGGGTGATTATGATTCTGCAGCGTGTTAGCGTCGGCTTTTAGGCCTGGCGCACAAAATAGCGCAGCTTTGGTAGGTTCTGCTGAAGAATCGACATGTTCTTAATCAAGATAGCCAGGCAGCTAGGCGGTCACACTACCTGATATGCATATCTATGCATAAACTTAACCTAATATGCTAGAAAATGA
>JABZGZ010000092.1 GCA_015259105.1 Atopobium sp.
ACCAAAGGGCCGTCTACAAAACTTTTTGCAAAATCTACATGTTGTTTAATTATATAAAAAATCAGCACGTATTACGCTATATATTCCTAAAGAATCAAAATCTCATCAGAATAACAAGAGAGCTCCGACATACATCGAAGCTCTCTTTACTATCTCATGTGTATAAGGTCTCGCGTGGCGAGAAACCCGTTGAGGTTGAGCGTAGCTTACGCGTCGTGATGACGGCGTGGCTGCCTGCGCTCAGAGTTGCCGTTGTCGTTCTGACGACGTGGGCGACGCTCCTCGCGCTCCTTCTTTGGAGCGCCCTGTGGTGCCTCTGGCTTATCAAGACGGTCAAGAGAAATCTTGCCCTTCTCGTCTACCTCAAGGACCTGAACCTTGACCTCATCGCCAACGGCCAGAACATCCTCGATCTTCTCGACACGTCCCTGTGCAACGCGAGAAATGTGAAGCAGGCCGTCTTTACCAGGAAGAAGCTCAACAAAGGCGCCGAATGGCTGAAGACCAACTACGCGGCCAGTGTACTCCTCGCCTACCTCTGGAACCTTAACAATAGCCTTGATGCGCTCTGCAGCAGCCTCGGCAGCACCGTTAGTACCAGCGATAAAGACGGTGCCATCCTCCTGGATGTCAACAGTTGCGCCCGTATCCTCCTGGATACCGCGGATAACCTTGCCACCAGAGCCAATGACGTCGCGAATCTTATCGGTTGGAATGGAAAGCGAGATGATCTGTGGAGCGGTCTCTTTGGTCTCAGTACGAGGTGCAGGAATCTGCTCGAGCATCTTGTTCAAGATGAACATACGACCCTCTTGAGCCTGGAGAAGTGCGCTGCGCAGAATCTCTGGAGTAAGACCAGTTGCCTTGTTGTCCATCTGCATTGCAGTAATACCCTTGGTGGTACCGCAGACCTTGAAGTCCATGTCGCCAAGGAAGTCCTCAAGACCCTGGATATCAGTAAGAACAACGGTCTTGCCGTTCTCCTGGATAAGACCCATTGCAACACCAGAAACAGGACGCTTTAGAGGAACGCCTGCATCCATAAGGGAAAGCGTAGAACCGCAGGTAGAAGCCATGGAAGAAGAACCATTGGACTCCATTACCTCAGAGACAACGCGGATGGTGTAAGGGAACTCTTCCTCGGAAGGAATAACAGGAAGAAGTGCGCGCTCTGCAAGAGCTCCGTGACCAATCTCGCGGCGCTTTGGACTGCCCATACGGCCAGTCTCACCGGTGCAGAATGGTGGGAAGTTGTAGTGGTGAATGTAGCGCTTGCCATCCATTGGCTCAATGGTGTCAAGACGCTGCCACTCGTTGAGCATGCCAAGCGTACAAATGGAGAGAACCTGAGTCTGACCACGCTGGAAAAGACCAGAACCGTGAACAAGTGGAAGATAATCAGGCTTGACCATGATTGGACGAATCTCGTTAGCCACACGGCCGTCAACGCGCTCGCCGGTCTCAACAACCATGACGCGCATAGCGTGCTTCTCAAGACCCTTGAGCTCAACGGCAATAGCGCGGCTCCAAAGCTCCTGCTCCTCCTCGGTGAACTGAGCCTTAATCTCGTCCATCAAGTCAGCAACCTTCTGCATACGGGACTGCTTGTCAGCATCCTTAAGAGCAGCGCTCATCTGATCGTAGTAAGCAAAGATGCGGTCGTGAACCTCAGCGATTGGCTCGTCAAGGATGTACTCGCGCTTAACAATAGGACCGTTAACCTCTTCCCACTTAGCAATGAACTTCTTCTGCTCCTCGCAGAATGCTGCGATTGCCTCCTGGCCAAATGCCATAGCAGAAAGCATGTCCTCTTCGGAAATCTCATCTGCGCCAGCCTCAAGCATGGAAATGAAGGTTGAAGAGCCACCAAGCTCAAGGTCAAGATCAGAGTGATCACGCTCTTCGTAGGTTGGGTTAACCAGGAACTCGCCGGTATCAGCGTTGCGACCAATACGAACGCATGCAAGTGGTCCCTCAAAAGGAACGCCACCAACAGCCAGGGCAGCGGATGCGCCCATGACAGAGATAGTATCAACAGCGTTTACCTGATCAGCAACAAGAGAAGTTGCAACAATCTGAACCTCATTGCGGAAACCTTCTGGGAAGGAAGGACGCAGAGGACGGTCAATCATACGAGCAGTGAGGGTTGCCTTCTCGGATGGACGAGCCTCACGCTTGAGGTAGCCACCAGGAACACGACCAACTGCGTACATTTTCTCAATAAAATCAACAGTCAGTGGGAAGAAGTCGTAATCCTTACGCTCCTTGGAAACCACTGCAGTGAGAAGTACGGTGGAATCTCCGCACTTAACGATACAGGCACCGGTTGCCTGCTTTGCGAGCTCACCAGCCTCAAGGGTGTAGTGCTTACCGTAGAGGTCAAATTCGTGAGTTACTTTAGTCATTTCTTTCCTCTTCTATCTCCGTTTGCCCCATTGCAAACGGGCCTCAAACATAAAGGGCGCCAGACGGCGCCCTAAAAAGCCAACTTACTGGATGTTGTCGCGGATACCCAGGGAAGCAATAAGAGTACGGTACTCTTCAATGTCGTTCGACTTGATGTAAGAAAGAAGACGACGACGCTTACCAACGAGCATCAGAAGACCACGACGAGTGTGGAAGTCCTTCTGGTGGGACTTCATGTGGTCGGTGAGCTGACGAATACGCTCAGTAAGAAGAGCAACCTGAACCTGTGCGGAACCGGAGTCCTTCTCGTCCTTGCCGTACTGCTTGATGAGCTCAGCCTTACGATCCTTAGTTACTGCCATAATAAACCGCCTTTCGCGTTGAATACTCCTTGTACTGAGAAGGTAGCCGGCAGTGACTAGCCCCTAAGAACAAGGAAATAACCTACAAAAGGATACCAGTTACTGGTGGACTTTGCTAGTAAAAATCCACTTCAACTAGATACTGAGTAGAAATTCAAATGCTTTGAGGCGTGCTTCAAGATGTGTAGCCGCCCAAATATGTGCACTTGAGAGCAAAAAGAGCGCAGTCTCTGGAGCAATCTCGGCAACAACAAGCTGGTCAAAGGTAAGTTTTAGAAGCGATGACAACCACGAGAGCTCAAGTGGAGTTACCTCAATGGCGCCCTCAATCTCATGCGCACAACTTCCACACAATGCACCACCAGCAGCTGGCGAGAAGTACGTCAGGGCTTCATCTCCACAGGCAATGCACGATTCCAGCTCTGGGCGCCAGCCTTCGTGTGCCAAAACCTTAAACACGTAAGCAGCAACAACAAGATCTAGGTGTTTCTCGTCATCTACTTCTTCGCAGGCTCTGAGAGCACGAGAAAGCAACGGATAAAGAAACGCGTCCTCAATGCCGTCAATACACGAAAGGCGTGCGACCTCGCAGATAGCTGATGCAGCTGCTACCTTAGAGAGATCTCCGCGAAGTGTGGCATGCGGCTCAAGCAAGGTTGCCTCGGACAAGATGTCAAGCGAGCGACCTTCTGCTAGTAGCACGTCTAACTCGCAAAACAGTTCAACACGGGCTGCAAAGCGACCACCTGGCTTTCTGGCGCCCTTTGCGACAGCTCGACGTTCTTCTCCCGAATCAGAGAGCATGGTTAAGATGAGATCTTGCTCGGCAAGTTTTGTTCTATCAAGCACAATAGCTTTAAGACGAGTAGTCTTTCTACCAGGCACAACTAGTCCTCAGTTGAGTAGCCTAGGCGCTTAATCTCGTTGGCATCACGTCTCCAGAGAGGCTGAACGCGCACCTGCAGGTCAAGGTAAACCTTGCGACCAAACAGTTTCTCTAGATCTTTTCTAGCTTCAACGCCAACGCGTTTAATCATAGAGCCGCCCTGGCCAACTACGATGCCCTTTTGTCCTTCTCGCTCAACCAAAATGGTGGCAGAAATAGAGAGGTGTCCATCCGTTGCAACCTCGTATGAATC
>JABZGZ010000093.1 GCA_015259105.1 Atopobium sp.
GAATGAAAGTTTTCAACAAGTGTTTAACACTTGTTGAAAACTTTCATTCATCGTGAAAGAAAACGAAAAGTTTTCTTCATTTGTTTAACAATTGTTGAAAAGGAGGTGTTATGGCAAGAGATTTCTTTCCTTTTGTTGAGGAAAACACAAACCAGAATGAAAAAGATGCTGGTTTTGATAATTCTCTCACCGTCCGTTATGCTGCACGTATTGCAGTGTATGACGATAAAGCCGCAGCACCTCGTGTTGTTCTCGTAGAGCCAAAAGATGTTCGATCTTATCTTGATGAAATTGCAGCTACCGTTAACCAGCTTGCTCACGAGCAAGGTGGAAAAATTCCTTTTATGGTTATGCGCGAGATTGTGGAGAATTTCATTCATGCTCGCTTTGTAGCACCCACAATCTCAATTATGGACAACGGAAATACCATTAGGTTTTCAGATCAAGGACCTGGTATTAAAGAAAAAAACCGAGCTCTTGAGTTTGGTACCTCTTCTGCAACGGAAGAAATGAAATCGTTTATTAGAGGCGTTGGTTTTGGTCTTCCTTATGCTCAGCAATATATGGTTGAGAAGGGTGGAAGTCTTACCCTTGAAGACAATATCTCTGGCGGCACAATAGTTACTTTATCAACACGCCGTTCTAAAGATGCTCATATTCAGACACTTCCAACTCAAGAAGAAGCTGAAGAATTGCCTGTTAATCAAAACCAACAGGCAGTTTCGAGTACTCTGCAAACAGTATCTCAGCCGCCGGCGGCACAACCAGCTGCACAGCTTCCTAATCTGATTCTTACAGATCGAGCAAAACAAGTTCTTCAATATCTCTCTGAACATGAATGGGTTGGAGCAACTGAGCTCACTAGTATTTTTGGACTTTCAACACCAACCTGGTCAAGAGAGTTAAAATCGCTGGTAAACATAGGAATAATTGGAAAAGTTGGGCAAAAATATAAGCTCACCACTATTGGAGAAACACTCCTTTCATAGAGTTTCTCAACATTATTCGCTGAAAGTTATCAACATTCCTCTATACTAGGTGTCCCAATTTTCAACATTTTGATTGGACACGTATGGATGCATCAATTGATTCAGACGCAGTAGCTCTGTGGCAAGACGCAATTGACCTCTTGGTTGAAGAGAATCAGCCAGAGGCTTTTATCGCTATGTTGAGAACCTGCACTCCAATTAAAGTTGAAGATAACGCTCTGTGTGCTGAGACACCAATGCGCTTGGCATATAACCGTATCCTTAAAAATCTACCGATTGTTGAGAGATGCCTTTCGGCAGCAGCCTTTGAAGACATTATTTTAAGCCTTACTCTTACAAAGTCTTCTACTCCTGTTACCACTACTTCCACAATGACTCCTCAAGAATTCAATGCTTGGAAGCAAAAAACTGCGCCTATACAAGCAGTTGTTCCAGAGCAGATTCAAGATTTTGAATCCCAGGAACAAAGCCTTGAAGAATTAAAACAACAGACCTTAAAGCGTCGTAAGAGTAATCCTCTTTATGAGGAGACATCTTTCAATTCAAACCTCACGTTTGATCGCTTTGTTGTTGGTGACGAGAATGAGCTTGCCCATCAGCATGCATTAAATGTTGCAAACGACGCAAAAGGTAAGGCAAATCCACTCTTTATTTACGGTGCAAGTGGTCTTGGAAAAACTCACCTTTTACGCGCGGTTCAAAACTACATCAACGCTGAAGATATCGAACGCGTTTGTGTTTACAAAGATGCAGATGCCTTTGTTGATGACTACGTAAATGCAGTTCGTAAAAACGCTTCAGGAAACGCAGCAACAGAACTGAGTAATAACTACCAAAACATTGACGTTCTTATCATCGATGATGTCCAAAAACTTGCTGGTAAAGCGGGTACTATTAACTTCTTCTTCAATATTTTTAACTCTCTTATTGATAGAGGTAAGCAGATTATTCTTGCAGCCGATAGAACACCTGCTCAGCTTGGTATGGGCTCTGACGGTTTTGATGATCGTATTACTTCTCGTATGAGTGGTGGCATTGTTATTGGCATTGAATCTCCAAGTTACGAGATGAAGCTCAATCTTATTCACGTCTTCTGCGACCGAGCTTTTAAAGAGAGAAATTCTTCTCTTTCTGCAGATGATATGCCAGAAGATATTCGTCGCTATATGGCTGACAAGGCTGGTCAAAGTATTAGAACTCTTGAAGGCTTCTGCAATCGCTGCGTTACCGGACAAATCAAAGCAAAAGAATCCGGTAAAAACATTAAGCAAGAAGAGATTGATAAGATTGCAGACACCCTCTGGCGCCGCGTTTCAAAGACCGTAAATATCGAGAAGGTCCAAGAAGTCGTAGAGAACGTCTATGGCATTAGCCATCGCGATATTGTTGGTAACAAGAGAAATAAAGAAATTGCAGAGCCACGTCATGTTGCAATTTATCTTGCTCACGATCTTTGCCAATACACGCTGGTAAATATTGGTAAGCATTTTGGTGGAAGAAAACACGCGACAATTTTGCACAGTATTGAGGTAATTGAAGAGAGGATCAAAGAAGACAAAAGCTTCTATGATCAAATTTCTCAACTAAAGAAGACTATCCTTGAACAAAGTTAGTGTTTAAAACCTGTTAGTAAGATGTCAATTGGTGAAGAGAAGTAATGGTTTGTTGTTGAGAGTTTAAGAGAGGGAGTTTTACTTTGTTTATGAATGTCAAAAATAAGCAAACAAATCTGACCTCTAGAAACATATTTCTACCTCTAGAAATGTAAAGCTTTCTTCTTTTCAACATAGCTTATTATTACTACGATATTTTTATTCTTATCTAAGAAATAATAGAAAGGGTCGTCATGAAATTTACCGTAAGTCAATCCGCTCTCCAGACGGCGCTTGATATTGTTTCTAAGGGTATTGGTTCTAATACAACACTTCCAATTCTCTCCGGTATTTATCTCAAAGCTTTTAATGGCATGCTTGAGCTACAGTCCAGTGATTTAACTATCTCTATTAAGCATCAGATTGCAGCAAACGTAGAAGAAGAAGGAGAGACAGTTGTTTCTGGAAAGGTTATCCAGAACATTGTTAAAAACCTTCCTGATGCAGCAATTACTTTTGAAGGTGGAGAGCGTACGCTTTCTGTAACTTGTCAGCGCTCCTCTTTTAGACTTAATACTCTTTCTGCACACGATTGGGCACAGTTCCCAGAGTTTGATCTTGAGAAGACCTGCGAGCTTCCAAGTCAACTTCTATCAACTATGGTTGATAAAGTTTATCGTGTAACTTCAAAGGAAGCTTCTCGTCCTATTCTTCAGGGAATTTCTCTCACCGTTGAGGACAATACTATTCGCCTTGTTGCAACCGACTCATTCCGTCTTGCTGTTTGTGATTCCAATACAGATACGCCAGCAGGTGAATCTTTTAGTGCAATTATCTCTGGTGAAGTTTTCCATGACGTTCTTTCCATGCGTAGCATGACTGAGAAGGTTTTAATTGGTACTACAGACAACCAGGTAGTTTTCCAGTTTGGAAATACCACTCACATTTCTCGTAAGATTGAAGGTCATTTCCCAGATTATAAGCAGCTGCTTCCAACGTCTTGTACTGCATCTGTTGATATTAATGTTGAAGATTTCTCTGCAGCTCTCAAGCGTGTATCTGTTATTGCTTTGGCAAATCCATCAGTACGTTTTGATGTTGATGCTGATGGAAAAGAAGTTAAGCTGTCTGCTTCTTCACCAGATCAAGGTGAGTCTTCTGAGCACATTGAGGCTCAAATTGAAGGAGACTCTCTTTCAATCGCTTTGAACTACCACTACGTCTTTGATTGTGTAAACGCCGCTCCTTCTAAGGACCTTTTGCGTCTTGAGCTCCAGGGTCCTTCTCAGCCC
>JABZGZ010000094.1 GCA_015259105.1 Atopobium sp.
GGTCATAACCAGCACGGTCTTCTTTGCGTCTTTCTCGTGTGCTTTAACGCGCTCGTTAATGGCATCAAGGCGCTTCTGCAGGTCAGCGGTATAGGTGTCGGCATTGCTCTGAACGTCAAAAATAGCTCCAAGGTTCTTAATATCAGAGATAATTCCGGCAAGCGTTGGATCGCCCTGCTCAGAAGATGCCAGCTGTGTATAGACAGAAATTCCCAGGTCAGCGTAGTCCTTTGGAGAAGTCTGGTCCTTTGAAGTGAAGAGACGGGAACGTCCCACAATAAGGTTTGGATTAGCGGCAACAACAACCTCGCGCGAGAGGCTCTTCTTATCGCCCAGCTGCTTGATGTTCGCATACTCGTCAGCAATGTCTGAAGGCATTGGCGCATCAGGCTTGATTGTGCCAATAATCTTGGAGCCAAGGCCCAGGCGCAGCAGAATCTCGGCTGCAGAGTCTGTCAAGGTAACAACACTCTCAGGAGCCTTATCAAACTTTGCCTCAAACTCATTGCCGTCACCGTCATAGAGCTTGAACGATACTGGATAGCTTGTATTGGCCGATTTCTTTTCTTCTGCAGCAGGGGTAGATGGGCTAGACGTTGCATTGTTGCACGCAGTAAGACCCAGTCCAGCAGCAGTTGCAGCAAATCCTGCCGCAATGCTCAAAAAATTCCTTCTCGTAAAGAGATTTGAACTTACACGAGGATCCATCGGATATCCTTTCATTCATCTGTTGATACTCAACAGGCGATTAATACACGTAATCAATGCTGATGCCGTTTCCAGCAGTTGATGGGCGGACCATGCCCTCAACGCCATACACATCAGCCAGCAGCTCAGGGGTCACAATGTCCTCAGGTGCTCCTTCGGAAACAATGGAACCCTCTTGTAAGAAATACAGGCGGTCGACATAATGAGCTGCCATCACAATGTCATGCAAAACAGCCAGGCAGCTGATACCAAGATTGCGAACAAGGCGCAAAATATCAATCTGGTACGTAATATCCAGGTGATTAGTAGGCTCATCAAGCACCAGAAACTCTGGTTCCTGAGCCAACGCACGAGCCAACATTACACGTTGTTTCTCGCCACCTGAAAGCGTGGCAAAAGAGCGATCTTCAAAGCGAGAAAGGCCAACTTTCTGAATGACGTCAGAAACGATTGACTCGTCGTGGTCGGTTTCTTTTGACAGCGCCGACTGATGAGGACTGCGTCCCAGCGACACAATCTCGCGAACGGTAAAGTCAAAGGACAACGAGTTAAACTGGCTTACAACCGCAACCTTACGCGCAAAGTCACGTCGTGATATCTCAGTGGCGTCGCGCTCGTCCCACAAAATCTGGCCGTCATAGCGATGACCAAGGCCATAAATTGCCCGCAAAAGCGTAGACTTGCCGGATCCATTAGGGCCCAGGATGCCCACAAACTCGCCATCTGCCACGTTAAGCGAGACGTCCTTTACGATTTGCTTGTTGTGAATGGTGACCGACACATTTTGCACTTCAAGGCGCATGTTACTCACCATCCCTAAAGCTGTAGTTGCGGGCGACCATGATGTAGACAAAGAACGGCGCGCCAACAACAGCGGTCAGGATGCCAATAGGAACCTCGGCGTTGCCCAGGATGGTTCGAGCGCAGGCATCTGCCCAAAGAATGAAGATAGCTCCCAGTACCAGCGCAGTTGGCACCAGCCTTCGGTGATCGGACCCAACAAACGAGCGCGCAATATGCGGAATGATAAGGCCAACAAAACCGATGGTTCCCACTGATGAAACCAGCGTGCCAACCATGAGGGCAGAAATGGTCAAGTATGCCCACCTGCACAAATTGGTATTGAGGCCAAGCGTTGTAGCTGCCTCGTCTCCCATCAACAGCACGTTGAGGGAGCGGAACTGTGTTAAGAAAAACACACTGACGAGAAGTACTACAACAACGGAAACGCCGACGTTTCCCCAGCTTGCTCGTGCCAAGGAGCCCATGGTCCAAAACTTCAGATCCATCATGCCCTCGGCGTTTGCTGCGATGGTAATGATGAAATTAGACAGCGCTGTAAACAGGGCGTTCAAAATCATGCCTGAAAGAACAAGCTTTGACGACGTCATATGACCGCCGGTAGATGCCAGCAACAAAACGCCAATTGTGGCGATTGTTGAGCCAATAAATGAGAACAGCGGCACCGAAGAAAGTCCCACGATGTTTACCGCGCCAGCACCAAGCATGATGGCACAGGTGGCTCCACATGAAGCTCCTGATGAAATGCCCAAAATGTACGGTTCAGCCAAGGTGTTTTGAACTGACGCCTGCATGACAACACCCGCAAGCGCAAGGCCAGCTCCGGCTACCACTCCCAAAATGATGCGGGGAAAGCGTAGTGACCAGACGACCTTCTCGACAGGTCCTCCTGCAGCTAGAACCTCCGGTAGCGGCATGCCAAAAAGATGATGTGTCAGGACGGCATATGCGTCTTGTAGGGACACACCAATGGCACCCATCGTCGAAGTTATTACAATGCTCGCTGCCAGAATTGCAACGAGAACGCCCATGAAAAGACGGAACGGTCCGGCTTTTCTTATCATACGTTACCCCTCTAAAGTGACGCTGCTTTTTGCGCGCAACGTACAACGTACAACGCGCGCTACACAGAAGCACAAAGCGCGTTACGCAGACGCAGCGGAATTTTTTGAAAGTTAACTATATCTTACATTTTGAGTTATGAGAAGCTGAACGAATTGAAAAATGCTTAAAATACCTACATCCCTCTGTGGGATGCTCTCCGCGAGGCGGCTACTGCGAGACGACGCCGGCACCAACAGGCAATAACAGACGAGGAACTTCATGGATTTATCAGCTCTGCCAGACAATACAATCACTATCGGAAAACGCTCCGAAGTTCCTGGTCTTCTTGTAATTCTCCACGGCTCTTTGCTGACGCCAAAGATAGCTGCCCTTATTTCTTCTGGAAAACTTGATGCCGAGAAGCTTCCTCAATGGATTGCCATTACCGCGCCGTCTAATCAAGACTGCTATTCTCCCTGGCCAGCAACAAGCGTGCGAACCGAGGCTCCTAATTTTGGAGGACATGGAAAAGAGTTTCTTTCGGACGTTGTGCTTCCAGCTGTCGAGAAGTACGCTGCTCTAGCTACTCATACCGCTCAGGGCACATGTCCTCTTACTTTGCTTGGCTACTCATTATCGGGTCTGTGCAGCCTCTTTGAGATGCAAACAACCTGCCGCTTTGACCAGTATCTTCTGGCAAGTCCAAGCACGTGGTTCCCTAATTTTGTTGAAACTTTTGATACGAGCCACGTGCAATCGGATGTTCGCTGGTGCATCGCTAGCGGAGAAAACGAAGGTGAACGTCACCCCGAGCCCCTACTCTCAGTGAGGCAGACAACAGACGCACTGGTAGAGAAGCTGTCGCCTGCTGCTCCGAATTATCAACGTCTGCTGGATTCCTATGATCATCACAAGGGTCTTGAGCTGAGGCTGCAACGTTTGCTGAACTTTGGATTTGGCGCGTAGAGGGGTGTTTTCCTGCGCGGATGCAGCGTTGGTGGCTTGTCAGGCGGTCAGTCCTACCAGTGCTGATTGCTAACAAAAAACCCGCCGATGGCGGGTTTGAAATTCTTATGGTCGCGGGGGCAGGATTTGAACCTACGACCTTCGGGTTATGAGCCCGACGAGCTACCAGACTGCTCCACCCCGCAATGCATGCGCTTATGCGCGAACAAATACTATACCTCCACAGCCACAGTGAGTCAAGCAACTTCGACGATTTTCTCGCCATAAAAGTGTGAGATTGACGTGCAAGGACCAAGAAAGTTGCGATGTCGGCAGCATAATTGGGGGT
>JABZGZ010000095.1 GCA_015259105.1 Atopobium sp.
TCCGCCGCCACCAGCGTCAACGCGGCCAAGCTCAGCGGTCTGGAATTGAACGCCAGCGTTGTCCATAATGCGACGAATCAGCGCAACGTACTCGGCATCAGCGTCGTTGGAGCCAAACTTGCCGCCACTACCAGTGAATTTGTTGAATGCAAGGCCATGGCCCATGATGGCTGAGTTCTTGATTTCAAAGCTACCCGTAAAGCTAGGGTCATAACCAGCAGAAACGTCGCTAGAGAGCATGTAGGAGTTAGCCATGCAGCGGCGCAGAGAAAGTGGAGACTCAAAACCGGCAAGCGCCAGAACCTCTGCCATGATGTTCTCAAAGAAGAGAGAGTTCATGCCAGTGGCGCCAACGGAGCCAATCTCTTCCTTGTCGGTCAGGATGGTGACGGAGGTACGTGCAGGAACATCACACTCAAGCTGCGCAATCAGGGAAGGGTAGGAGCAGCTGCGGTCGTCGTGACCATAGCCCAAGATCATGGAGCGATCAAAGCCCATGTCACGAGCAGGACCTGCAGGAACAATCTCAAGCTCAGCGGAGAGAAGATCTGCTTCCTCAATGCCGTAGAGGTCCTTCAAGATGTTGATGACGTTAGCCTTAACGGCTTCCTTTGGCTCATCACCCTCTGCATCAGCGGGTTTCTCGCCATTCTGGTCCCAAACAAGTGGACGATTGCCAACAATAAGATCCAGCATTTCGCCCTCGATGACCTTAGAAGCAGTCTTTCCAAGCTGCTCAGCGCTCAAGTGGATGAGAAGGTCGGAGATGCAGAAAACAGGGTCAGTTGGATCCTCGCCAACGCATACGTTTACGACGCTACCGTCTTTAAGGGCAAGAACGCCATGAATTGCCAGAGGAATGGTGACCCACTGGTACTTTTTGACGCCGCCGTAGTAGTGGGTGTCAAGGGTAGCAAGCTCGTTGCGCTCCTCAAGAGGGTTCTGCTTGACATCCAGGCGAGGGGAGTCGATGTGAGCACCAAGAATGTTTAGACCCTCTTCCAGGGATTTGGTACCAATCTGGACAAAGATGACGGACTTGCCGCGAATGTCTGCATAGACTTTGTCGCCAGCTTTGAGGGTTTTACCTGCTGCGATGTCGTCAGAAAGCTTGACGTAACCTGCTGCCTCGGCAAGCTTGATGGCGCTTGCGGCGCACTCGCGCTCAGTCTTGTTATCGGAGATAAACTTTCTGTAGCCCTCGGTAAATGACTGGAGCTTATCCAGGTCCTCCGAGGTGTACTTTTTCCATGCGTTTGTGGTTTCCATACCTATCCTTTCTGTAGCAAACTCTGTGTGAGCTGCTGCTTATTGTTGCTGTTAGTTGCGCCGCGAAGACCGCGCTGGCAAGTGTGTTGGTAGTTGCTGCGACCGCGACTTAGTTGCCTCCGTTGGAGCTGTTTGAGCCAGAACCGTTAGATCCGCTGGTAGAACCATTGCCAGAGCCAGAGTTCTGATTGGAACCAGAATTGCTGTTTGAGTTGCCCGTTCCGGAATTGTTGCTGGAAGAGTTGCTCTCCGATGAGTTGTTTGAGCTGCTAGAATCGCCTGTCTTTTCCGAGCTAGACGAGCTGTCGGAGCTGGTGGTCTCTGACTTCTTGGAGTCAGTGCTCTCCGAAGAGGAATCCTTGGAATCAGTGGACTTGCTAGACTCGTCGGTCTTCTCGCTAGAAGAGCTGGAGTCGTTCTTCTTATCCGTTGAATTGCTGGTATCCGCAGTCTTTTCTGTCACAACTGGGGTGGTGCTGACCTTTGGTCCAAGGCCAGATCCGTCGGTGATATAGCTGAGGAACATGGCGTAAAGAATGACGGCGGAAATAGTAAAGATGATCGAAATAATGGTCACGATAGTCAGCGCTCTTACACGCTTGCGCGACAACTTTGGTGTGCGATTTACCTGCGACGATTGTCCAGCGGTAGAAGCAGCGTTGGAATAATAATCGCGAGAAGGTGCGTATTGGGGTCGAGGCATGTACTGCGTGCCCTCGAGCGTGTTCTGATTGCTGTCTGGATATGTCTGCTGGTTGTAGTCATCGTTGTCGCTGCTACGGAACTTGTGTGTAGAGCGCCTAATAACGTTCTGGTAAATCTGCGAAGCAAGCGCCGAGGCGGCGGCACCAACAGCCACGCCGATGATTGAGCCAGCAATACCAATCTGGTTTGACAACACAAATGCGGTTACCGCAGCAAGCGACGTTGCCAAAATTTGGGTAATCGAGACGTCCTTAAGAAGGCCGGGCTTCTCGTCTGTTGCCTCATCTGTAGGCTGAGCAGGCGAAGTAAGTCGAGTTTTGTCTGCATCAAAGTGCTTATAGCTCACAAGATGCTCCTTTCTTCGAACTGATAGCCTACCTCATTTTTGTGAAGATGTAATGTTTCGTCGCTAAATCGCAACATCAGCTGGCGAGAAACCCTGTCTAGTTGTCGCCAATGCGACGGTTCCGTAATGTTTCTGCAGCGTGGGTTTCTCGCCCGAGAACGCATCGGGTTTCTCGGGGAAGACGCATCGGATTTCTCGCGGTGTTTTGTTAAAAACGACCCTATCAAAAGTGATGAAACAAGGTATCATTTATATGTATCAGTTTTCCGTCAAACGGAGGTTTAGCATGCTTGTAAGCGCAAAAGCCATGCTCCAGAGTGCCGAGAAGGGTCACTATGGCATCGGCGCATTCAACGAGAACAACCTTGAGTGGACCGCAGCAATCCTTGATGCAGCAGAAGAGCTTCAGTCTCCTGTCATCATTCAGTGCACCAGCGGCGCAGCAAAGTGGCAGGTAAGCTACCGCGTTGTTGCAGATATGGTTCGTCGTCTTGTTGAGGACAAGAACATCACCGTTCCAGTTGCTCTTCACCTTGACCACGGTTCATATGAGGATGCATTCAAGTGCATCGAGGCTGGATTTACTTCCATCATGTACGATGGTTCTCACGAGCCTGATTTTGAGACCAACCTTAAGCGCACCGAAGAGGTCGTAAAGGCAGCTCACGCAAAGGGTATTTCTGTTGAGGCTGAGGTCGGCGGCATCGGCGGCACTGAGGACGGCGTAACCGCTAAGGGCGAGCTTGCTGATCCTGAGCAGTGCGCAAAGATTGCTGACCTGGGCGTTGACTTCCTTGCATGCGGCATCGGCAACATTCACGGTATCTATCCAGCTAACTGGGAGGGCCTCTCCTTCGACCAGCTCAAGGCTATCAAGGAGCGCGTTGGCGATCTTCCACTTGTTCTCCACGGTGGCACCGGCATTCCTGTAGCGCAGGTTCAGAAGGCTATCTCTATGGGCATCTCCAAGATTAACGTCAACACTGATCTTCAGCTTGTCTTTGCTGAGGCAACCAAGAAGTACGTTGAGGCTGGCCTTGTCGACGACGGCAAGGGTTACGATCCTCGTAAGCTTCTGAAGCCTGGTCGCGAGGCAATCATCGAGCGCACCAAGGAGCTCATCCGCGAGTTTGGTTCCGACGGTAAGGCTTGGAACTAACCTGCAGCATACGCTGGGCGCGCATCGTAGCGTCGCACGCTCGCAGCTAGTTAAAGCGACGGACCTGGATTTTCTCCAGGTCCGTTTTTTGTTGGGCTAGCATGTGCGAAAGACGTGCGCCTGGTACGTTCTTCTCGCGAGGGGAGGTTGATGTGAGCCTGAATTTCTCGCCAAGTCTGAACGATTTGCCGGATTTTCTCACCATGTCTGAGTAATTTGCC
>JABZGZ010000096.1 GCA_015259105.1 Atopobium sp.
GCAAGCAGTGTTGTTTGAGAACGGCAATCCTATTAGAAAAGTGCCTGAAGATAAGATTGTTGATGAGCTATTCGCCGAAATTGAGAATCGTTTTGGCAAAAAATAAGTAAACTATACGTATTACTTCATATTGAAAGGAAACTACCTTGAAGCACTGGATGCGCATGTCTTCTTTGTATGCGCCAACACTCAAAGAAGACCCAGCTGAGGCTGTACTTGCAAGTCACCGCCTGCTCCTTCGTGCTGGCATGATCAGAAAGACCGCTGCGGGTCTTTACTCTTATCTGCCACTTGCATGGCGCTCTCTTTTAAAGATTGAGGCCATCATTCGCGATGAGATGGACGGCATTGGTGCTCAGGAGATTCTTGTTCCTATTATGACCCCCGCTGAGCTCTGGGAAGAGTCTGGTCGTTGGGACGTCTACGGAGACGAGCTCATGCGTATGCATGATCGCCACGACCGTCAGTTTGCTCTTGGCCCAACTCACGAGGAAACCTTCACAGATCTTATTAGAAACGAGCTCAAGAGCTATAAGCAGCTTCCTGTAACGCTCTATCAGATTCAGGATAAGTTCCGTGACGAGCGTCGTCCACGCTTTGGCCTTATGCGTGGCCGTGAGTTCATTATGAAAGACGGATATTCCTTCTCGGCAAATCAAGAGTCGCTGCAAGAGTGTTATGACCAGGAGAAGGTTGCTTACCAGAACGTTTGTGACCGTACGCGTCTTAAGGCTCTCCAGGTAGTTGCAGACTCTGGTCAGATTGGTGGAGACACCTCTGTTGAGTTTATGGCGCTGGCTGACGCTGGCGAGGCAAGCCTGGTCTACTGCGATTGTGGCTATGCTGCAGATACTGAGGCAGCTGCAGCAAAGATCAACGTAGAAGAGCGTGAGTCTGGCAAGATGTGTGAGATTCACACTCCTGGTATTGGCTCCATTGATGATGTTGCTGAGTTCCTTCACGTTTCACCTTCAGCAACTCGTAAGGCTCTAGCTCTTGTTGACGGAAACGGTAAGCCAGTTGTGTGCTTTGTTCCAGGTACTCATGAGCTCAATGAGGTCAAAGCTGAGCACGTTTTTGGTGATTATCACATGATGACCGATGAAGAGCTTGAAGAGTATGGCCTCATCAAGGGCTTCATTGGACCTGTTGGTCTGCCTGAGGGCATTCGCGTTATTGGAGATCTCTCTCTTGAGGATACTCAGTGGTGGCTCTGTGGCGCTAACAAGGCAGACTACCACCTTGATCACGTTGAGCTTGGCCGCGACTTTGAGATTAACGAGTGGAAAGACCTTGTCACTTCTCAGGAGGGCGATATTTGTCCTGAGTGTGGTCTTCCTCTGCATGCTGCTCGCGGTATTGAGGTTGGCCAGGTCTTCCAGCTTGGCACCAAGTACTCTGCGGCCCTTAACGCCACCTTCACCGACGAAAACGGCGAGGATAAGCCTCTGGTTATGGGCTGCTACGGCATTGGTGTTTCCAGGCTGCTTGCAGCTGTTGTTGAGCAATACAATGACGAGAAGGGCATCAAGTGGCCAGTCTCTGTTGCTCCTTATGAGGTTTCTGTTCTTTGTCTTTCTGACAAAGACCCAGAGATTTGGGATGCAGCAGGTTCTGTAGCTGACGCTTGCGTTGCTGCTGGTCTTGAGACTGTTGTTGATGATCGTGCAGAGCGTCCTGGTGTTAAGTTTGCAGACGCAGATCTTATTGGCTTCCCATGGCAGGTTATTGTGGGCAAGAAGGGCGTTGCAAACGGCATCGCAGAAGTCAAAGAGCGTGCTACCGGTGAGCGCTTTGAGGTTGCCCTTGATAAGGTTGCTTCTTGGTTGGCAGAGAAGATTCTTCCAGAGCGCGAGCTTTAAATAAAAGCGCCTGGTTTTTAACCAAGCGCTACATCAAGTGTCATCATTACCGTAAAGCCTAATGCGAAGGCAAGTACTCCAATGTTTGAGTGCTTGCCTTCACTCATTTCTGGAATAAGTTCTTCTACTACTACGTACATCATGGCGCCTGCCGCAAAACTCAAAAGATAGGGAAGTACAGGGACAACAAGCTCTGCTGCAAGAATAGTAAGTACTGCTCCAATAGGCTCAACTATGCCAGATAAAATTCCCAAGATGAGCGACTTACCTTTGGAGGTACCTCCTGCATGGAGAGGCATGGAGATGATGGCACCTTCAGGAAAGTTCTGAATAGCAATTCCAAGTGCTAAAGCCATAGCACCTGCATAGGTAATATTAGAGTTACCCGAAACCCATCCAGCAAAAACAACACCAACTGCCATTCCTTCAGGAATGTTGTGGAGCGTTACTGCTAACGCCATAAGCGTTGATTTTTGCCAGCTTGTCTTAATACCTTCAGCTTCATCGTCTGTCTCACCCAGGTGAAGGTGGGGGATTACATGGTCAAGCAGAAGCAAGAAAAGAGTTCCTACCCAAAATCCAACTACTGCGGGAACAAAAGCAAACTGTCCCATAGCTTCAGAGGATTCAATGGCTGGGATTAATAAACTCCAGATAGAAGCAGCAACCATGACGCCAGCGGCAAAGCCCGTAAGAGCACGCTCAACCGTACGATTCAGAGCCTTCTTCATAAACAGTACCATCGCTGCGCCCAGCGAAGTTCCTGCAAAAGGAATAAGAATTCCTTGTACTAGTTCTATATTCATCAAAAAACTCCAATTAAGTGTTATTTAAGAGTAATCATTACTACTTGTGTACCCAGTAAAACTTATGCAAATTCGTTTTATATGCAACCAATTAGAAAATTGTCGATAAAAACAGAGCTTTGGTTTGCTATAGTATTTTCCGCACCACGTTCGGGGAATTAGCTCAGCTGGGAGAGCGCATGACTGGCAGTCATGAGGTCAGGGGTTCGATCCCCCTATTCTCCACCACGAATTCTGGCGGCGGCATCAGTCGCCGCTTTTTTCTTACGGGCTCATGGCGCAACGGTTAGCGCAGGGGACTCATAATCCCTGGGTTGGGGGTTCAAATCCCTCTGGGCCCACCAAATACACATGTGGCGAGAAATCCTTTGGTTTTCTCGCCATTTCTTTTACCGAAACACTCTACCGTTTAATGATTCGATTACTTAATTTATATAAAAGACGGGTACAATAGCCAAAGTGATATTTGATAGATAGGGGATATATGACTCCTGAGACTCGCAAAATGAAACTCTTCAGTCTGGCGCTTTTGATTGGCGGACTTTTAGGTCTTGTTAATGTTGCGGTTCTTGTAATTGGTGCTGGTCCATCAATTGATTCCGCGCTTCTTTTACTTGCAAGCATGATCTCGCTTCTAACTGGTGGTTATGCAGCTAGAGAGGCTAATGTACCTAATAGAGCTGCAGCCGCTTATCCCATGATTTTTGGATCATGCGTTGTATTAGCTGCTATTGTTGTTGGACAGTTGGTACTTAAACCATCTGTTACCTTGCAGTTTATTGAGCTGTTTGCGCTATTGGCAATGGCAAGTGCTGTTGCTCGAGGATCTCATAAAGTTAAAAAGTCTCTTGAAGCCAAGTAAATTATTTTGTTGACGTCGTTTTATTGTTCTAGCTCCTCTTTTGTACGTTTTTCTTTGTGAACTGATTTGTTGGGGGTTTGTATGGATCGTGGAACTAAGTTGATGATGGCGCTTTCCTCTATGCTTGGTGCGCTTGGCGTTGCTG
>JABZGZ010000097.1 GCA_015259105.1 Atopobium sp.
GCCTTACCCTCAACAAGCTCCATGGAAGCGCCGCCACCAGTGGAGATCCAGCTCATCTTGTCAGCAAGGTGGAACTTGTTAACTGCTGCAACGGAATCACCGCCGCCGATGATAGAGGTGCAATCAGCATCTGCAACAGCGCGAGCAATAGCCTCGGTGCCCTTTGCAAACTGGTCAAACTCAAAGACGCCCATAGGACCATTCCAGAAAACAGTCTTTGCGCCCTTGATTGCCTCGGAGTAAAGCTCAACAGTCTTAGGACCAATGTCCATACCCATACGGTCTGCAGGAATCTGGTCAGAAGGAACTACCTCACCAACAGCGTCCTCACCAAAGTGATCGGTAACAACGTTGTCAACAGGAAGCAGAATCTTAACGCCCTTCTCCTCAGCCTTCTTGAGCATCTCGCCTGCGCGCTCAATCCAGTCTGGCTCCTGAAGAGAAGTACCAACGGTATAACCCTTAGCCAGGAAGAAGGTGTATGCCATACCGCCACCAATGATGAGGGTATCAGCGGAGTCGATAAGGTGATCAAGAACACCAATCTTAGAAGAAACCTTGGAGCCACCAACGATAGCTACAAGTGGGCGCTCTGGGTTAGAGAAGATAGAGGTAAGAGTGTCAACCTCTTTCTCAAGCAGGAAGCCAGCATATGCAGGAAGGTAAGCTGCTGGTCCCACAACAGAACCCTGTGCACGGTGAGCGGTACCAAAGGCATCAAGAACAAAGATGTCACCATAAGATGCAAGGGTCTTTGCAATCTCTGGGTCATTCTTCTTCTCACGCTTGTCAAAACGGACGTTCTCAAGAACAAGAACCTCGCCGTCCTTGAGTGCGTCTACGGCCTCACGGGCCTTCTCGCCATAGGTGTCCTCAACAAACTTAACCTCGTGGCCAAGAAGCTCAGCAAGCTTCTCTGCAGCTGGGCGCAGGGAAAGCTCTGGCTGGAAGCCGGTGCCATCTGGACGGCCAAGGTGGCTCATCAGGATGACCTTTGCGTTGTGGTCGAGAAGATACTGGATGGTTGGAAGTGCAGCGCGAACGCGGGTGTCGTCAGTAACAACGCCGTCCTTTAGAGGCACGTTGAAGTCAACGCGCATAAGAACGCGCTTACCGTCAACATCTGCATCGCGGACAGTCTTCTTTGTAAAAGCCATGTCACTCCTTTAAATACGTTTCCAACAAAAGAAGGCGCGATCGCGGCAGATGCTGCGACCGCGCCTAAGGCGTCTATGTAACTAGAACTTAAGCAACGAACTTCTCGAAGTACTTGATGGTGCGGACCATCTGAGAAGTGTAGGAGTTCTCGTTGTCGTACCAAGAGGTGACCTGAACAAGAGTGGTGCCATCGCCAAGGTCAGAGCACATGGTCTGAGTTGCGTCGAAGATAGAGCCGTGAGTCTCGCCGACGATGTCGCGGGAAACGATGTCATCCTCGTTGTAACCAAAGGTCTCTGGGATGGTCTCTGCATATGCCTTCATTGCAGCGTTGACCTCGTCAACGGTGACCTTCTTGTCAACAACAGCATAGAGGTTGGTGAGGGAGCCAGTTGGCGTAGGAACGCGCTGAGCAGCACCAATGAGCTTGCCGTTGAGCTCAGGAAGAACAAGGCCAATAGCCTTAGCAGCACCGGTGGAGTTAGGAACGATGTTCTCTGCACCAGCACGGGAACGACGGAAGTTACCCTTGCGCTGTGGGCCGTCGAGGATCATCTGGTCACCAGTGTATGCGTGAATGGTGGTCATGATACCGGACTTGATAGTTGCGAAGTCGTTAAGACCCTTTGCCATAGGAGCAAGGCAGTTGGTGGTGCAGGAAGCTGCGGAGATGATGTTGTCATCTGCAGTGAGGGTCTCATGGTTAACGTTGAAGACAACGGTTGGAAGGTCATTGCCTGCAGGAGCAGAAATGACAACCTTCTTAGCACCAGCGTTGATGTGAGCCTGTGCCTTGTCCTTAGAAGTGTAGAAACCGGTGCACTCAAGAACAACGTCAACGTTGAGATCGCCCCAAGGCAGGTTGTTAGCGTCTGCCTCCTTGTAAATAACAATCTCGTGACCGTCAACGATGATGGAGTGGTCAGTTGCCTCTACCTTGTGATCGCGGGAATAGTTGCCCTGAGTAGAGTCATACTTCAGAAGATATGCAAGCATCTCTGGAGAAGTAAGGTCGTTGATTGCAACAATCTCGGAACCCTCGTGACCAAACATCTGCCTAAATGCAAGGCGACCAATGCGGCCAAAACCGTTAATAGCAACCTTTACTGCCATACGTAATGCTCCTTTCGGTGACCCAGAGCCATTCTCCGGATTCATTAACATTTAAACCGTACACCGAGTATTTTACCGCACTCGCCGATAACTTATGCATCTTTTTCTAAATCCTGAACGATTTTTTCCAAACGAAGCAGTCGGTGATACATGGCGGACTTGGATACGGGTGGTACAAACGACTCCCCCAGCGCTGATAATGACAGCTCAGGGTTATCTTTTCGTGCAAGACAAAAATCTCTGACCGCTGGCGGCAGAGCTCTGAGTCCAACGAGTTTCTCGGCCTTTTCTATGAGCGCTAACTGGTCTGCCGCTGCATTTGAAGAGCGTGTTTGATTAGCCATCTCTGCGTTGACAACTCGGTTGACGTTGTTGCGATAATGCTTTTGTACACGCGTAAACGCAATAGCGCGCGCCATGGTGGGCGCACCAATCTCTCGCAAAAACTTGATGATGTCGTCAGAGCTCTTAAGGTAGACGGCATAAATTTCTCTGGTACGCATGAGCGCATTGGTATGGCGGTTACGATGATTAAGCCGCGCCTTTACACCAATGGATCCCATAAGTTTTACCAGCTCAGAGGCAAATCTTTCTCCCGAGACAGCAATCTCTAAATGAAAATCTTTTAAGGGATCGGCCAAAAATCCGCCCGCCATAAACGCTCCGCGCAAAAAAGCACGCTGCGCCTGCTTGGTGCGGATAACGCTTTTAGGAATGCCGCTTACCAGGCCTTCTCCCGGTATATAAATGCCAAGAGCGGAAAGTGCTTCTGCAAGCGAATCCTGGTTAGAAATCTCAAGCAAATAGTTGCGTTTTTTATGCATGATAGAGCGACGGTACTCAACGGAAGTACCCAGATCAAACAGACGGCGAGAAGAACTAATAACGGTACGGGCAACCGTGCCAGTCTCAGTAACAATGCGAACGGCAAATTTACCAGGACCGTGCATCGATAACGTTCCAGAAACACGAATAAGCGCAGAAAGCTGGGCTAATTCACAGTCCGTCTGAATTTCTGGTACGCTGACCAGCTCATTTTTTACCAAGGCAGTATAGGACATGACAGACTAACTTCTACTCAGCCTGCTGAGACTTCTTCTGAGCCGCATCAAGATCGCGATGGAACAGCGTTACGCGATATCCCTGGCTGGTAAGATGCTCTGCGGTAGCACGTGCGATTGCAACACTTCTATGCTGGCCACCCGTGCAACCTACCGCAATAGAGAGCAAGCTCTTGCCTTCCTGCACATAGCCAGGCATAACTACGTCAAGCAGCTCAAACCAAGACTTAAGGAATTTCTTGGTAGTGCCATGCTGAAGGACAAACTGAGCTACTGGCTCATCAAGACCGGTAAGAGGCCTGAGCTCTGG
>JABZGZ010000098.1 GCA_015259105.1 Atopobium sp.
GTATGGTACCAGGTCTTTTGTGATTGCATGTTAGCTTGCTGTGTCAGCTGTAACTGAACTGCGAGCCAAAACTGGACTTCCAGCCGAAACCGGCGGACTAGCCAAGGTGTTTGGTGATGGAAGCTGCTGCTACCTTACCAGCGCCCATTGCCAGAATGACGGTTGCAGCACCAGTTACGATGTCGCCACCAGCCCAGATGCGAGGATCGGAAGTACGGCCCTCTTCGTCGGCCTCAATGTAGCCCCACTTGTTGAGCTTGATGTCACCGATCATCTTTGCGAATGGGTTAGCGTTAGTGCCGATTGCAGAAATTGCAACGTCGCAAGGAATGTCCTCGATAGCACCCTCGATAGGTACTGGGCGACGACGTCCATCAGCGTCAGGCTCGCCGAGCTCCATCTTCTGGACGCGAACTGCGCAAACAGCGCCGTCCTCGCCAGCGACAAACTCGAGAGGGGAGACAAGAGGAAGAACCTCGACGCCCTCAGCCTTTGCGTGGTGCAGCTCTGCACGACGAGCAGGCATCTCTTCCTCGGTACGACGGTAAGCAATGATTGCACGCTCAGCGCCAAGACGCTTAGCAGTACGGACAGCGTCCATAGCAACGTTGCCGCCACCAAAGACAACGACGTTCTTGCCGTGCTTGGTTGGGGTGTCGTACTCAGGGAACTTGTTAGCCTTCATGAGGTTAACGCGGGTGAGGTACTCGTTTGCAAAGAAGACGTTAGGCAGGTTCTCGCCAGGGATGTTGAGAAGCTTTGGAAGGCCTGCGCCTGTTGCAATGTAGATTGCGTCAAAGCCCTGCTCAAAGAGCTCGTCTGCATCGGTGATACGACCGACAACAGAGTTGTACTCAAACTTAACGCCCAGCTCCTGAAGGCCGTCAATCTCGCGCTTAACAACAGCCTTTGGAAGACGGAACTCAGGAATACCATAGACCAGAACGCCGCCGCCGGTGAAGAATGCCTCAAAGACGGTAACGTCAAAGCCGTTACGAGCAAGCTCGCCAGCGCAAGCAATACCGGAAGGACCGGAGCCTACAACTGCAACCTTCTTGCCGTTCTTTGGAGCGATAGCTGGCTTGGAAGCAAGCTCAGGCTGGTCGCCAAGGAAGCGCTCGAGCTGACCAATAGCAACTGGTTCGCTGCGCTTACCCATGATGCAGACGCCCTCGCACTGGTTCTCCTGTGGGCAAACACGACCACAAACTGCAGGAAGCATGGAGGACTCGCGGATGATGTCAAGACCGCGACCAAACTCCTCTGCGCGGATAGCCTCGATGAAGCGAGGAATGTTGATGTTTACAGGGCAGCCCTGAACGCACAGTGGATTCTTACAATCCAGGCAGCGGTTTGCCTCTGCAATTGCCATCTCTTTAGTGAAACCCTTGTCGACAGGGCGGAAGTCTTGTGCGCGCTCTGCAGCTGGCTCTTCGTTGTCAGCTGTACGAGGTGCCTTGACGTTTGGAATGTAGCGACCGTTTACTTGTGGCATGCGCACCTCGTCTCCTCGTAAGCCTTGATGGACTGGCCTTCCTCGGTGAGGTAGGCTGCCTGACGTGCGCGAAGGTCGTTCCAGTCAACCTTGGTTGCGTCAAAGTCAGGACCGTCAACACAAGCAAACTTGGTCTCGCCGCCAACCTCAACACGGCAGCAACCGCACATACCAGTGCCGTCAACCATGATTGGGTTCAGGGAAGCGATGATAGGTGTGTCGTACTTCTCGGCAGTGAGAGTGGAGAACTTCATCATTGGAACTGGGCCAACGCAGAATACGCGGTCGACCTGCTTGTCCTGCAGAAGACGCTCGAGAGGTGCGGTTACAACGCCCTTCTCGCCAAGAGAACCGTCATCTGTGGTGATGTGGATGTGATCGTCGTCCAGAATGGAACGGAACTGATCCTCAAGCAGCAGCAGCTCTTTGGTACGAGCGCCCATGATTGCGTGGACCTCGCGGCCAGCTGCTACGAGCTGACGAGCAACAGGGAAAGCGATAGCCAGGCCAACGCCACCGCCGATAACTGCCCATTTGCCCTCGCCCATCTCGGTAGGCTCACCCAGAGGACCAGTGACGTCCTGCAGGAAATCACCAACCTCGTAGGTAGAAAGCATCCTGGTGGTCTTGCCGATTACCATGAAGATAAACTCGACCCAACCCTCCTCAGGATTCCAATCCGCAAAGGTAAATGGAACGCGCTCGCCACACTCATTTGCGCGGACCATCAGGAACTGACCAGCATGTGCATGCTTGGCCATCTGTGGTGCCTCGATGCGGAACTTGAAGACCTTCTCGGAGAACTGAGTCTTTTCGAGGATCTTATACATTCAGCGGTACTCCTCTCCTAACACAACAAAACTGCGAGTGAGTTGACGCGCCGCACTACAGCGTGCCTTCTGGCGAGAAGACAGCGGCAGGTGACGCATGTATCTCACGCATACGAGGTCTGGGTAACCCCGTATTCGCAAACAACATATCTATTGTACTATTTGCGCATGATTCAAGGCATGAGTAATTCATGAATGAGCATAAATATTTTGTAGAATGTTTTGCCTGCTAGCTGCGGAGGGTGGGCGAGAAGCTCGGCGGGGCTGCGCGGACGTGCGGGTGCGGCGCCGAGAGGGCGTGCGGTAGCGACGCGCGGGCTAGCTGCGGAGGAGTTGCTCCACCTGATCGGCTGCGGTCTCGGCGGTGACCAGGAAGTCTTCCAGGTTGTTTCCCTTGAGCTCACGCAGAACGTAGTCTGCCACCGGCATCTTTCCAGGAGGACGACCGATGCCAAACTGCAGGCGCATAAAATCCCTGGTCTGGAGCTTGTCGGCGATGGAACGCAGGCCATTATGCGAGTTGAGCCCGCCGCCTTCTTTGAAGTTGAGCTGTCCCTCTGCAAGGTCAACTTCGTCGTGAACGACCAGGATTTGCGCAGGTTGAAGGTGGCGCGCACGAGCAAGTTTAGAGAGGGGACCACCGCTGGTGTTCATGAAGTCCTGGGGTTTGGCCAGGAGTACACGGCGTTTCTCGCCAGATGCGGCGCCGGGAGCTGCGGGAAGAGTGATTTCTGCGACCTGGCAGCCCGCCTCGCTTTTCCAGTACGAAACCCCGTGGCGCTCGGCAAGGGAATCGACGACGGCAAAACCAGCATTGTGCCTAGTGAGCGCGTATTTCTCGCCAGGATTTCCCAGGCCCGCTACAAGCACAATTTTGTTACCGTGCATCGAATTTCCTTCCGTTTGAGATGTGTACGTTTATGATGGTAAGGGAAAACGACAGGTTCGACCAGCGTGAACTAAGCGCGCAGCGGAGTGCGACGACCGACAGATCGCGACGAAGTGCGACGGGCGCGCGGCGAACGCGGGGGATCTCGGCACGGCGAGTAACAACTGGCAGAGGCGTGGAGGCAAGATGAAAAAGATTCTGGTTACCGGATTTGAGCCTTTTGGTGGCGAGAAAATCAATCCAGCTTGGGAGGCCGTGAAGGCGCTGCCCGAGACTATTGGCGGTGCCCAGGTGATAAAACTGCACGTACCTGTTGAG
>JABZGZ010000099.1 GCA_015259105.1 Atopobium sp.
TGGAAGACAGAGATTCTGTCCAGCTCTCCTTCTGAGGCAGGCGGCTTCAAGACCATTGAGTTCAAGGTCACGGGCGATAAGGTCTATTCAGTTATGAAGTATGAATCCGGTGTTCACCGTGTTCAGCGCGTTCCTAAGACTGAGTCTCAGGGCCGTATCCAGACCTCAACCGCAACCGTTGCAGTTCTCCCAGAGGCTGACGAGATTGATATTCAGATTAACCAGGAAGACTTGCGTATTGATACCTACTGCGCATCCGGCCCTGGCGGTCAGTGCGTTAACACCACGTATTCCGCAGTTCGTATTACTCACCTGCCAACAAATACCGTTGTTCAGTCTCAGGACCAGCGTTCTCAGATTCAGAACCGCGAGGTCTGCATGCAGATGCTTCGTGCCCGTCTTTACGAGATGGAGCTTGAGCGTCAGCAGGCTGAGCAGGGTGCAGAGCGTCTTTCCCAGATTGGTCATGGCGCACGTTCCGAGAAGATCCGCACGTACAACCAGCCACAGGACCGCGTAACCGACCACCGCGTTGGCTTCAACGGCACCTACAACGGCGTTCTTCTTGGCGATACGCTGCCATCCGTCATTGAGGCTCTTGCTGCAGCAGAGCGTGCCGAGAAACTCGCTCAGGCTGTTTAAGGTGCAAACTTCATGACAGATGAAGTTTGGACAATCCAAAAAATTTTGACGTGGACTACTCAACACCTGGAAAAGAAGGGTGACGAGCATCCACGTCTTTCTGCAGAATGGCTCCTGTCCGCAGTGACGGGTCTTTCTCGCGTTCAGCTCTACACCAACTTTGACAAGCCACTTTCTGCGGATGAACGCACTCGCATGCGCGAGGCAATTAAGCGCCGTGCAGAGGGTGAACCGCTTCAGTACGTGACGGGCGAGATGCCCTTTAGGCACCTGGTTCTTACCTGCGAGCCAGGCGTGCTTATCCCACGACCAGAGACAGAGGTGCTGGTAGACGTTGCGCTAGCAGGCGTTGACGTGGCAACTCCAAACACTGACGGGGAAGTGCGCGTGCTTGAGGTTGGCGTAGGAACGGGCTGCATATCGCTCTCTATTGCCACTGAGCGCCCACAGACACGCGTCTACGCCACGGACCTTTCTCCTAAGGCGATTGCGCTGGCAACTCGCAACAGAGATGCCCTGGACCTCCAGGAGCGCGTAGAGCTCATTGAATGCGACCTGGTAGAAGGTGTGCCTGCAGAGCTTGCACGGTCCTTCTCGGTGTTGGTGTCTAATCCGCCTTACATCCCCACACGCGTGCTTGAGCAGGAGGTACCTACTGAGGTCAAGGGTTTTGAGCCTGAGCTGGCGCTTGACGGGGGAGAAGACGGTCTGGACGTCTATAGGCGATTGCTCGAGGCTGCTCCACATATGCTTTTACCTGGTGGTATGCTCTGCGTTGAGCTCTACGAGGGGCATCTGGACAAGGCGGCGCACCTTGCCGAGGAGCAGGGTGTGTGGGAATCTGTTGAGGTCAAAGAGGATATGACGCACAGGCCGCGCATTCTTGTGGCACGTCTAGCAAAGTAGCACTTCAGCCGTCTGGCGAGAAAATCTGTGTAACGCATAACACCGCGCAGCACACAACGCCGCACAGTACACAACATCGCGCAGCACACACCAAAGAGTTGAGGGTTTATGGGAGAGTACATCAAAGTTGATCAGATGAATCCGGATGCATCTGTAGTTTCTTTAGCAGTTGAGGTGGCGCGTCGTGGTGGCGTGCTTATCATGCCTACCGATTCTGTCTATGGCATTGGCGCAGCTGCAACTCCTCAAAACCCTGGTCATAAGCGTATTTTTGAGATTAAACAGCGTCCCTCTACGCAGACGCTTCCCTGGCTTGTTGGCAGTAAATCCGACCTGCAGAAGTACGCTCACATTACGCACAGCTGGGCAAATAAGCTGGTAGAAGCATATTGGCCAGGAGCCCTTACACTGGTGGTTACCGCATCAGAGAACGTTCCTGATGAGTACGTCTTGCCAGATAACAGAACCATTGCGCTCCGCATGCCCAACTCACCTCTAGTATGTCAGATTGCACAGCAGCTTGGATGCCCTTTGGCTACTACCAGCGCCAACACGCACGGGGCTCCTTCTGCAGTTGATGGATGTGGCCTTGAAGCAGACCTTATTGAGCAGGCTGACTTGACGCTTGATGGAGGTCCGGCGCCCCTTGCTATTGCGTCGACTATTGTCGACTGCACAGGTGACGAACCGCGCATTTTGCGCGAAGGCGCCATCACAACCGAGGATATTCTCGCCACTGCGGGATTTGCAAAATAGATAAAAAATCCTATCCCTTTTATGTGTTTTGGCTGCAGCTTTTGCCTGCATGCGGTACTCTCTATAGGAGTGAATTTTCTGAGGAGGATACGTATGCGTATTGCAGTTGGTTCCGATCACGCTGGCTTTATCCAGAAAGATCCTATCGTTGAGCACATTAAGTCGCTTGGTCATGAGGTTTTGGACTTTGGTCCTGCAAACGATGACCGTGTTGATTACCCTGATTTTGCAGATAAGGTTGCTCGTGCAGTTGCAGTAGGCAAGGCAGATCGTGGCGTTTTGATTTGCGGTACCGGCATTGGCATTGCTATGACTGCCGATAAAGTTCCTGGTATTCGCGCTACTCCTGTTCAGACTGTTCAGTTTGCAGAGCTTGCTCGTGAGCACAATAACGCAAACGTCATTGGCCTTTCTGGTCGATTCACTGATCTTGCTGTTAACGAGGCTATTGTGGACACCTTCCTAAGCACCGAGTTTGCAGGTGGCCGCCACGCTGGACGTGTCGAGAAGATCATGCGTGAGGATGACCCTAACTTTAAGGGTGTTGACGCTGAGTAAGTAAACAGCACATAAACGGTGCTGTCTAAGCAATACATACACAAACCTGCACGGAATGTACGTCTAGGATATAGTTGCAGACATTCAAATAAAGCGCAGGTCAAGCTCTTGGAGGGAGCATTATGGCAGATTACGATGAGTCCAGACTTACGGTTGTTGACCACCCACTAGTTCAGCACAAGCTTCACATTCTTCGTGACAAGACAACCACCACTAAGCAGTTCCGTGAGCTTGTCAACGAGCTTGCAATTCTTGAGAGCTACGAGGCAATGCGTGACTTCCCACTTGAGGACGTCGAGGTAGAGACTCCTCTTGAGACTATGACTGCTAAGCGCATTGCTGGTAAGAAGGTTGCTATTATTCCAATTCTTCGCGCTGGCCTTGGTATGGTTGACGGCATTCTTGAGCTGGTTCCATCTGCTCGCGTTGGCCATGTTGGTATGTACCGTGATCCAGAGACCCATCTTCCTCACCAGTATTACTGCAAGTTCCCTGCAGACATTGAGAACCGTACCTGCCTGGTTGTTGACCCAATGCTAGCAACCGGCGGCTCTCTAACTGCTGCTATTCAGTTCCTGCGTGAGGCTGGCGTCAAGGATATTCGTTGCTTGACCATTGTTTCTTGCCCTGAGGGCGTCAAGGCAACTCTGGACTTTGACCCAGATG
>JABZGZ010000009.1 GCA_015259105.1 Atopobium sp.
GTATTTGAGCGACCAGCGCCTAAGGCCAACGGTAACCACAACACAGACAACAGCTGCCCAAATTTTGGTGACGCCTGCATAAGAAACAAGTGCCCAATAGGAGGTAGTGCCAGCAACAGCGCAAAATGCATAGAGATTGCTTCGCTGGAAAATGCGAGGAATATCGCCAAGAAAAACATCGCGAAGCATACCGCCGCCAACACCCGTGATGCTTCCCATCAGAATAACCGAGAAGGGGAGCAGGTGATATACCAGGGCTTTATCAGTACCAACAACGGCAAAGAGGCCAACAGAGATAATGTCGGTCCACTCAAGCATGCGCGGAAATCTACCAAGCGGCTCGGGGAACATAAACAGCAAAACGGCGGTAAAAACGGCTGCTGGAATGGCGTACGGCGAGTTAAGCATGTAAACGCCGCCCTCTTGCATCATGACGTCCCTGATAAGTCCGCCACCCAGGCCGCCTAAAAGACCCAGGCCCACAAAGCCCACAAGGTCCAAATGACGATCTCTTGCAACCAAAATTCCCGATATTGCACCAATAATTACTGTTAGAAGGTCCAGCCAGTAGGGGATGCCCACAGAAATTGCATCTGTGCCATAAGGCGAGAAAAACGGTGGCATCCATACCTCCTACTGGTGTTTTACTTTTTATTAGTATGACAATACTACACAAGTATTAAAAATACACAGAACTTCTCGTCCTATATTGGTGAGAAATCCGCTATACTGTCCCGTGCGGTTTTATATGGAGAGTTGTCCGAGTGGCCGAAGGAGCACGATTGGAAATCGTGTAGGCGTCTAAAGCGTCTCCAGGGTTCAAATCCCTGACTCTCCGCCAGAATTTTCACGGCGCCTACGGGCGCCGTTTCACCCTTCGGAGGGGTGGCAGAGTGGTTGAATGCGGCGGTCTCGAAAACCGTTTACCCCCTCTAGGGGTACGAGGGTTCGAATCCCTCCTCCTCCGCCATTTAACATTTTTATTTGATTAATTGTTACCAATAAAGATATATTTATTTTTCGATTTTATATAGAATGTTTAGGCTTTATAATTCGATGTCATCATTTTTGACACGAGGGGAGAGTTAAATGGCTGTTTCAGCAGATGAGTTGAATGGCTACAGGCGCGATCGCTATTTTGCACGCTCCTGGGCACTTCTGACTCTGGAAAAGGGTTGGTGGAAGCCTGTCCTTATTATGGCTCTGTTTGGTCTTATTCCAGTTGTCGGAATTCTTGCACTTGTTGGTTATGCTCTTGAGACTGCACGCGTAACTGCATGGGGTATCAACGCTGGTCCAAAGCAAAAAGATCTTAAGTTTGGTACCTATATTGTTACCGGCTTCAAGGCAGTTGTCATTGCACTTGCGTTTGGTCTGGCATACAGCATTGCTACTGGAATTCTTACTTTTATTCCAGTCATCAATCTGATTCTTATTCCAGTCTTCATTGTTGCAGCATTTGTGTATCCACTGTTCATTAATGTTGTTCAGGTTCGCGCATCAGTTTATGGTCGCATCTCCGCTGGTTTTGCTTTCAAGAACATCTTTGAGATGATCAAGCATGACATGGGCGGTCTGTTCCGTATTTTTGGTATGGGCATTGTGCTTGGCATTGTTACCTCCATTATTATGGGCATCATCGGCGGTAGCGCTGCAATTAGCATGATTGTCAACATTGGTGCTCAGGCTATGGCCATTGCAAGAACTCAGAATATTTCCAACCAGAACCAGCTTGGTCTTGTCATGCTTGCTCTTCTTGCACGTGGCTTCATCCAGATGGGACCAATCTTCCTGGTCATCGGCTATATCGGCCACGTTGTTGGTCTTATCGTTATGCTTCTTATGCAGAACGCAATCGCTCTTTGGATGCGTCAGTTCAACGTTCCTGCATGGGGACAGAGCAATGATCCACTGCCTCCATTCATTAACGATCCTCGTGATGGCGCAGCTGCTACATACGCTGCCCCAGCACCAGTTGCTCCAACCGCTCCAGCAGCAACCGCTGCTCCTGCAGTAGCGCCTGTTGCTGTTCCTGTCGCAGCACCTGCACCAGCAGCCACCACTCCTGCAGCTCCAGCTCCAGTTGCTCCAGCAGCTCCAGTTGCTCCAGCAGCTCCAGTTGCTGCTCCTGTCGCTGCTCCAGCTGAGCCTGTTGCAGCCCCAGCAGCACCTGCAGCTCCCGTTGCTCCAGCAGCTCCAGTTGCACCTGCAGCACCTGCTGCACCAGCTGCCCCTGCGGCCCCTGCAGCCCCTGCTGCGCCAGTTGCACCTGTTGCACCAGCAGCACCAGTGGCCCCTGTAGCTCCTGAGGCACCTGTTGCTCCTGCAGCTCCAGAGCCTGCACCTGCTTCAACTGTTGTTGTTGAGCCAATTATCCCAACAGCTCCAGAGGCTCCTGAGGCACCAGCTGCTCCAGCAGATGCACCAACTCAGAATCCTGAGGGACCTGCAGCTCAGTAATGTAGAGCACATATAAACAAAACGGCCATCATGCAGATTGTGTGATGGCCGTTTTTCTTATTTAATCCCATGTTATTTGAATTATGTGTTTGACCATACCTTAGAAAGATTCACGTCAAATCTTTGCAAGATTCAAGACAATTTGGCGACAAATTGCCAATTTAAGCTATATATGTGGACTGCATGTGAGAAAGTTTGTGGGCTAGTTTCGTATTTAAGCATTTATGTGGTATGATGCTTGGTCGAACTTTCCTGCTTCGGGTGCACCTTCACTTCCCGAAGCCATTAGCCCAGAGGAGGTGACAATATGAAGGCCTATGAACTGCTGTTTTTTGTTGACCCAGCTTCCACCGAGGAAGTCCGCGCTGGTGTAATGAAGCGTATTGACGTTGCTATCACCACTGACGGCGGAGTAGTCGACAGTGTCGAGGACTGGGGTAAGCGTAAGCTTGCTTTTGAGATCGACGATCTTACCGAGGGTGACTATACCCTCATCAATTTCCATGCAGATCCAACGCAGATTGCAGAGCTCGATCGAGTCCTGCGAATCAATGATGCTGTTAAGCGTCACATGATCGTGCGTCGAGTCGATAAGGACTAAGTCCTTGTAATGGAAAAGTGGAATTATTCCACGATGAGAGGTAGTGAGATTTATGAGTATTAACAGGGTTAACATTTCGGGCAACCTGACCCGTGACCCGGAGCTTCGCTCCACAGCAGGCGGTACCCAGATTCTATCCTTCGGCGTTGCGGTTAACGATCGTCGCAGGAATCAGCAGACTGGTGAGTGGGAAGATGTTCCTAACTTCGTAGACTGCGTAGTATTTGGCCAGCGTGCTGAAGCACTTTCCCGCTTCCTCTCCAAGGGTTCGAAGGTTGCTATTGAAGGCAAGCTTCGTTTCAGCTCCTGGGAGACGAAGGAAGGACAGCGTCGCAGCAAGCTTGAGGTTGTTGTCGATGAGGTCGAGTTCCTTTCTAGGAATCAGCAGGGTGGAGCTCCTATGTCACAGGGTGCACCATCTTATGCAGCTCCAACTCCACAGGCACCCGCTCCCGTTCCGGCTCCGCCAGACGAGGAGTTCTACGATGCTGATATTCCGTTTTAAACGTCAGACAGCAACACAGACGTTACTGTCATCTGAAAGGTAAAAGACATGGCTCAGCAGAAACAAGATTTCCAGCGCCAGCCGCGTCGCAAGTATTGCCAGTTCTGCAAGGAGGAGACTGAGTTCATCGATTACAAAGACACTCAGCTTCTTCGTAAGTACATGACCGACCGTGGCAAGATTAAGCCTCGTCGCGTCACTGGCACCTGCACGCAGCACCAGCACGACATTGCACTTGCTATCAAGCGCGCACGCGAGATGGCACTTCTGCCCTACACTGTCCCTGTGGTTTCCAGCCGCGGTGGCCGTAGTCGCGGATAACCTATCTGTTCTTTAGGTAGAGTTGGTTAGCAATGGATAGACCGGATTCAAATATTCCTCAGGCACCTGAAGGGTATTCTCGCCCAGAGAGTAGCTCGCAGAATGTTGCCGGTCCAAGCAACCAAAACGGAGGCAAACCGCGTCCGTTTGAGGCTCCAACATACAAGCAAGGATTTGTACTTTGCGTTGTTGGTGGAGTAATTACCGGGCTCCTTTCTTTTATTGGAGCTGCTTTGGTTGCGTATGGCATGGTAATTGCTGTCTATTGCAAAAAAGGGCACGGATGGTTTAGTCCCGCTATTACCTCTGTACTCGTTACGGGTGTAGCAGCTTATTTGCTCTCGGGACCAACGGATGCGGCAACTTCAGTTACCGCTTGCGCACTTGCTCTTGGAGTTGGCTACGCTTTTGCAACCGAGAAACTCACCGTTGGTGTTGGATCTCTTCTTGTAGGAGCAACGGCTTTAGCACTTCTGGGATATGATGCGTTCTTTGCCGCGATGGCAGGAACAAGTCTTCCCGAGCTTGCTCAGAGTGTGTTTAATCAATACGCTTCGCAGGTCTCAGGTGCTTCTCCAGAGATCCAAGAGGGTCTTTCAACTGCAAAGGCACTCTTTATGCTCTTTTGGCCAACCAGCTATACCGGCATGGCGCTTTTATATTTTGTAATTGCGCGTTTTGGAGCTCGAACAGTGTATAAAGCACTGACAAGAGACCCACAGAAATTGCCACAGTTCCAACTGATGGAGGTTCCATTTTGGATGTGCGCTCTCACCGTGGCCAACTTGTTTGTGTATGCACTTTCAAGCACCGTTTTGCCTGCACAAGACATACTTCAGCTGATTACGCTGAATGTATTTATGGCTCTTAGAGTTGTTTTTGCTCTTCAGGGTCTTGCAGTGCTCACATGGTTTGTGCGCGAGAAGCACTTCTCGCCAGCACTTTCTCTGTCACTGTTTGTATTGGCAGGCATGTTAGAAGTTCAGTTAGGCGTTATGGCTCTCGTAGGACTTATTGACGCCTGGGCAAACTTCCGAAAGCTTAATCGCTCAGGAAGCCAGGATTCAGAGCCTACGATAAACAACAACTAGTCGATACCATCGACTCATCAAAGGAGTTTCCCATGAAAGTTATTCTCTTGGGCGAGCTTCGCGGTAAGGGCGGCGAAGGCGACATCGTAGAGGTCGCACAGGGTTATGCGGAGAACTTCCTGTTCCCCAACAAGATTGCCCAGCCTGCTACACCGGGTAACATCAAGCAGCTTGAGGAGCGTCGTCACAATATCGCTAAGCGCGAAGAGCAGCGTATTGCTGACGCAAATGCTACCAAGGCAGCTCTTGATGGCAAGCTCGTAACTGTTGACGCTCGCATCGGCGAGGAGGGCCAGCTCTTTGGCTCCGTCACCACCGCTCAGATTGCTGATGCAATCGAGGCACAGCTCAACGTCACCGTTGATCGTAAGCGCATTGCTCGTAGCGCTGCTATCAAGACCGCTGGTCGCCACAATGTCACCATTGAGCTTTATCGTGACATTACCGCTACCGTCGTTGTTCTTGTTGGCGAGGACGATGCTGCTCCTGCAGAGGAGGAGACCGAGGAGGTTGTCGCTGAGGCAACCGTCGAGGTTGAGGTTGAGTCCGCAGAGTAGTTTTATGCATGCATAAAACACAGTTCTCCTGCATTTTTTGGTGGTTTATACAATTTCTGCAGTTTTCTACAGATTTGTAAGCTTTTATAAAAAGCGCAGCCATCTGAAAAGAATGGAATGTTTGTTCGAACCACCCCTTTGTGAAACATAACAAAGGGGTGGTCTTTTTATGTGTAGACGAAACGGTATAATTTCTTACACTCTACCTGCGGTTATTCAAAATGTTATGTAAAACATATTCACTTAACCTGCGGAATTGTAATTTGATTTGTATAACTGCAGATAAGCAATTGTGTAGAAAATACCACGTGTCGAAAAAAGTCCAAAAAATGTTGAAAACGTTGAAAACTCAAGGAAATCCCGCTCAGGGTATGCGAGTTTTGGAAAATCATGTTGAAGACTTAACTTTTCGAATTTTGCAAGCCAAAATGACTCTTTATTTTTTTGAAAAGTACACTACTATTCAGATTCATTCCCAAAAAACATGATTGGAAAAGACGATGGCACAAGACTCGTTTGAGATGAATCCTACGCAATTGACGGCCCTAGAGAACGCCTCTATGCCACAAGATTCTGATGCCGAGTTTTCCATTCTTTCTGCAATGATTCTTTCGGAAGAAATCAGAGGAGAGTGCCTCATTAGGCTTTCTTCCGAGGATTTTTATATTCCTTCTAATCAAATCATTTTCGAGGCTATTAAGTCGCTGTTTGATAACAACAAACCAGTAGACGTCATTTCGCTTGCAGACCACCTTAAGAGTAACGGTAAGTTTGAACGTGCTGGCGGAGCTGTCCGTTTAGCAGAGCTTGGCAACAACCCACTAGCTATGGTTGGTTGGGAAAACCATGCCAACATGCTGCACCGTGATACTACGCTCAGAAAGATGATCAGCGCCTCTGCAAAGATTTCTGCCCTTGCTTACAATGCTCCAGAAGACACAAAGCAAGTTGTTGACCAGGCAGAAAAGCTTATTTTTGATGTAACTAACAGGGATGTTCAGCAGTCTGAGCAGGGCATTGAAGACATCATGACCGATCTCTTTGATGAGCTTCAGCAAAATGCTGGAAAAGATGCGGCAGAGCTGGGTGTCCAAACTGGATTTGCAACCCTTGATAACCTTTTCCAAGGTCTTCGTCCTGGTCAGATGGTTGTTATTGGTGCTCGTCCTGGTGTTGGTAAGACTTCTTTCGCACTCAGCATGGCTTATAACGCTGCAGTATCTGGTGCAACTGTTGCGCTCTTCTCGCTTGAGATGAGCAAGATTGAGATTGCTCAGAGGCTTTTGGCTTCTGAGTCAAAGGTTGATTTGCAGACCATCCGCTCTTCCAACATCAGAAATGAGCAGTGGCCTACCCTTCTGGAGGCAGCAGAGCGCATTTCTCGCCTTAAAATCATCGTTGACGATACTCCAGGCACAACAGTCACAGAAATTCGCGCAAAAGCCCGCAGAATGCTTAATAAGGCCGAGAAGGGCGTCATAATCATCGACTACCTCCAGCTGCTGTCTCCTCCAGCCGAGAAGGGTCGTGCAGACAGTCGTGCAACTGAGGTTTCCGAGATGTCTCGTGGCATTAAGATTATGGCTAAAGACCTTAAAGCGCCCGTTATTGCACTTTCTCAGCTCAACCGTACGCTTGAAAACAGAAATGGCAAGCGCCCACAGCTTTCTGACCTGCGTGAGTCCGGCGCTATCGAGCAGGACGCAGATATTGTTTTGCTGCTTGACCGTTCACTGAGCGATGAAGAAGCCGCGCGTGAAGATCGTCCTGATAAAGACGTTACTAACATCATTGTTGCAAAGAACCGTGCAGGTGCTTTGAGGGATGTTCCTGTCATGTTTATGCCAACTTCTACTAAGTTTGTTGAGCTTTACCAGGGAAATAATTACTCAGAAAGCGAAGCCGCTCAGTACGCCGCAATGGCAAACCCTGCACACTAATCGTTTCTTATGTGTGACAAAACCTTCGCGCTTCTGTGCTTTTGCCAGCGGTATTAGATATACTTATGAAGCAACCCCTAAAGAGGTTGCAACCGTCATGTAATGGTCGTGTTTGTAGATAGCTGCGATAGGGGAGAACTTATGCCAGCTTCCGTACTTGTTGGTGCTCAGTGGGGAGACGAGGGTAAGGGTAAAGTTACCGACCTCATTTCCGGAGATTTTGACGTTGTTTGCCGTTACGCAGGTGGTGCAAATGCAGGCCACACGGTAATTGCTGGAGACACAAAGCTTGCACTTCACCAGGTTCCATCTGGCGTTATGTATGAGAATACCTATCCAGTTATTGGCAATGGCTGCATTGTTGATCCAGAGGTTCTTCTCGGCGAGATTGACATGCTGGAGAGTAAGGGTATTTCCTGCGATCTTCTTAAGATTTCCGGCAACGCTCACATTGTTATGCCTTATCACAAAGATCTTGATGGCGTACACGAGAAAAAGCTGGGCAAGAATCTTATTGGTACCACCAAGCGCGGTGTCGGCCCAACTTATATGGACAAGATGAACCGCACTGGCCTGCGTATTCAGGACATGCTTGACGAGAAGATTTTCCGCAAGAAGCTTGAAGCAGCACTTGAGTACACCAATCCAATCTTGAGTCTTGTGTATGGTCTTCCAACCTATACCGTTGACCAGATTTGCGAGACCTACCTGCCTTATGCAGATCGCATTCGTCCTTACATTGTTGAGTCTTCTCTCTTCCTCAACGAAGAGCTTGAGGCTGGCAAGAACATTCTCTTCGAGGGTGCTCAGGCAACCATGCTTGATATTGACCACGGCACCTATCCATTTGTTACCTCTTCTAGCTGCACTGCTGGTGGCGCAGTAACTGGTTCTGGCGTTGGTCCAACCAACATTGACCGCGTCCTGGGCATTGCAAAGGCATACCTTACGCGCGTTGGCTCTGGTCCATTCCCAACAGAGCTCTTTGACGAGACGGGCGATCTTCTCGGCGAAGTTGGCCATGAGTACGGCGTTACTACTGGCCGTAAGCGCCGTTGCGGTTGGTATGACGCAGTAGTTGTTAACTACGCGGCTCGCATTAATGGCCTCACTGATCTGGCAATCACCAAGCTTGACGTTCTTGGCTGCCTGGATGAGATTAAGGTATGCGTTGCTTATGAGTGCGACGGCAAGATTTACAAGACCGTCCCAGAGCACCAGAGCGTCTTCTATCACGCAAAGCCTGTGTACGAGACTCTTCCTGGTTGGAAGTGCGACATCTCTAACGTTCGCAACTTCTACCAGCTACCTCGTGAGGCTAAGGACTACATTGACTTCCTGGAGCAGCTTGCTGGTGTACGCGTTTCTATCATCACCGTTGGTCCAGATCGCGAGCAGACAATCGACCGCTACTGGAGGTAACCCGTGGCGTCTTCGGACTGCTCAACTTTTGCAATAGTTTGCGATAACCCCTGTGGGCTTGAAGCTTCCCAGCTTGAAGCCCTGGGGGTTTCTGTAATACCTGGAGCTCTGAGTTCAGATGCTGATCAGGTAGGCGAGTTTTACCGAGGCATCTTTGAGTCAGGCGCTCAAAAGATCCTCTCGCTCCATGTGTATGCAGATTTTTCTGACTCGCTTCTTACGGCAAAAAAGGCCTGTCAGAACAATCCTGATATTTCAAGCTCAATTTGCCTGGTAGATAGCGGAAATATGCCCACTGCTATGGGAATCATGCTTGAGCGCTTAAGTGTGGCAAGAAAGTCTGGAGCTTCATTTGAAGCTGCTTGCGCGTATGCACAAGAGCTGGCTGAGGTAGTTGCCACAATGTACATTGCAATGAACAAGGTTGTCCTTCATAAAAGCAAGGACAAGCGCCCCAGGCTTTCGTTGCGACTTCGACTTGAGCGTTTGCATAGGCGCATCTCAAACGATATGTATTTGTATCGTTTGGTTGGCGGAAAATGTACAGAAGTGGCTCGCTCATCAGATTTTACCGATCTAGCAGCAAGAATTTCTCGCCTTATGAGCGCGTGTTTTGTAAAGCGCGGCGAGCTCAAGTATGTAGTGATTTCAAGTGGCGAGAAACGTATAGAAAAGCATCTCAAAAAGCCGCTTAAAACCAACGAATATGATGCAGAATGTATTGCAGAAAGACTTGCTTCTCCTGAGTTTAAAAAACATCTTGGAGAAGGCGCTGTTGGCGTTGCTTGTATCCCAAAGGCGTTGTATCAGAAGGCTGGAGTACTTATGAATGACACCGTTGATATTTTGTTGCTCGGTGCAGGTGGTCGTGAGCACGCTCTCTTAACTAAGCTGCAGGAATCGCCTCGTGCAGGAAAAATTTACGTTGCTCCAGGTAATGGCGGCATGGCTGCCCAGGCAGAGATTGCTCCTATTGATCAAAATAACCCTGACGAGGTTGTCGCTTTTGCCAAGGAAAAAGGCATTGGCCTGGTAGTCATTGGTCCTGAAGCACCTCTTGTTGTGGGTGTTGCAGACGCTGTTCGCCAGGCTGGTATTGCATGCTTTGGTCCTAACCAAAATGCAGCGCAGATGGAGGGCTCAAAGGCGTTTGCCAAGGGCGTTATGGAGCGAGCAAACGTTCCAACTGCTGCATGGAAGTCCTTCACAGACCAGGCATCTTGCGAGGCGTATGTTCGCCACATCGGCGCTCCTGTTGTTGTTAAGGCAGACGGCCTTGCTGCAGGTAAGGGTGTTATTGTTGCAACTGAGCTTGAGCAGGCCCTTGAAGGTGTTCGCGAGTGTTTCTCGGGCCATTTTGGCGATGCAGGAGCAACCGTTGTTGTCGAGGAGTTCCTTGAGGGGCCAGAGTGCTCGCTGCTTGCGCTAACTGACGGAACGTACGTTGTTCCGCTGGCAACAGCCCAGGATCACAAGCGCGCATATGATGACGATAAGGGTCCCAACACCGGCGGCATGGGCGTCTATTCTCCTGTTCCGTTTGTGACTGATGAAGAACTTTCCCAGATGATTGCCATTGAGCAGCGCGTTGTTGACCAGCTCAAAAAAGAGGGTATCAACTATTCTGGCTGCCTTTACGGCGGATTTATGCTGACCAAAGACGGCCCTAAGGTTCTTGAATTTAACGCTCGCTTTGGCGATCCAGAGACTCAGGTAGTTCTGCCTCGCCTTGAGGGAGACTTGGTTTCAATTTTGATGGCTTGTGACAACAGCACCCTCCGTCACCAGCAGGTTTCCTGGTCCGACACGGTTGCTGTTTCTGTTGTTCTGGCAAGCGCTGGATATCCTGGCTCTTACGAGAAGGGCAAGGAGATTACCGGTATTGAGGCTGCTCAGCAGCTCGAAGGCGTCTCTGTCTATCATGCAGGAACTGCCCAGACTGAAGACGGAAAGATTGTTACCGCTGGCGGTCGCGTGCTCAACGTGACTGCGCTTGCTCCAACTTTTGAGGAAGCTCGCGCTCGTGCATACGAGGCCTGTGATCTGATCAACTTTGAGGGTAAGCAGCTCAGGCACGATATTGGACTCAAAGCTCTTCAAGGCCGTCCAGAAAAATAATTGAGGTTAGTGGTTATGGCAAATCAAAATGACGAGAAAACCAACGTGCAGGACGGCGCTTGGAACAGCAATCAGAGCAGTGCTCAGTTCAACGACGTGTTTGATGACATGCAGTCCACTGAGCCAGAGATTCTCGACGCTGACATGCAGGTAACTCCAGAGGTGTTTGACTCTGCTCGCAATGATTTGCACTCAGCGGTTAATTCGCTTACCTACGATGGAGAACGTGTTGCTGTGGGTGACGCTGCCTATCATCATTCAGGTGAGCCACAAAAACGCAGCTTCGTCGCAGGTACAGAAGACGCGCGCGACGCTTCTCTGGAAGAAAAGCCTCTCTCCGAGGATACCGTTTGGGTTGGACGCATTTTTGACGTGAATCGTCTTCGCGTTTCTCTCCCTGACGGACGCACTGCTCTTCGCGATGTTGTTCGTCATCCAGGAGCTGTGGCTATTGTTGCATTGACTGATGAGGGCAGAATTTGTCTGGTTCGTCAGTACCGAACTGCGCTTGGTCGCGTAACAGTTGAACTACCTGCAGGAAAGCTTGATCCAGGCGAGGACCCTCTTGATTGCGCTCACCGTGAGTTGCTGGAAGAGACCGGAATGAAGGCGGGAAAGATGGCTTTTCTCACCACTACCGCCACTTCTGATGGATTTACTGACGAGCTCATTCACCTTTATATGGCAACTGAGTTGTCCTTTGAGGGATCAGACCCAGATGCCGACGAATTTATTAACGTGGACCTTGTTCCGCTATCTGAGCTGGTAGACGCTGTTCTCGATGGCAAAATCGAGGACGCAAAGACTATCATTGGAGCTCTTATCTGCGATTCAATTTCACACCGATTGCCTATGGAGTAATTACGCATGCTTGATCGTTCTTCTCGCCCTGTACCTGGTAACAACGCCCCTGGCAAACATCGAAAATCGCTGTTTGCCAGTTTTCTTTCTTATTACGCTCCGCAAAAGCACCTGTTCATTCTGGACACTATCTGCGCCATCATTTTGGCTTGCATCGAGCTGGCGTTCCCTCAAATTCTACGATTGCTCACAAAGGGACTGTTTACGCAGGGTAAAGATGCCATCCTTGGCAGCCTGGTATTTATTGCCGTTGGCCTTGTCGTGATGTATTTTGTCCATTTTCTGTGCCGCTACTTTGTTATTAGCTGGGGACACATCATGGGTGCCCGCATGGAAAGTAAGATGCGAGAAGACCTGTTTGACGCGTACGAGCGTATGAGTTTCTCGTATTATGATCGTCACAAGACGGGTGATCTGATGAGTCGCCTGGTATCTGACTTGTTCGACATTTCTGAGACGGCGCACCACGGCCCTGAGTATTTGATTATTGGCCTGCTTGAGATTGCTGGTTCTTTTGTTATTCTGACGTTTATCAATGTGCCTCTTACGCTGGTGCTTGCTGGAATTGCCGCTGCGTTAGTGGTGTTCAATTTCTTTGCCAACATGCACATGCGCGGTATTTTTAAAGAGAACCGCATGCGCATTTCCGACGTAAATACCCAGCTAGAAGACTCGCTTTCTGGTATTCGCGTGGTTAAGGGTTTTGCGGCAGAAGATCACGAGCGCAAGAAATTTAGAGCAAGTAACTCGGCATACTTAGACTCCAAGGCCAATATGTACCAGGCTATGGGCAGGTACCAAGCTGCAATTTCAGGCATGATGGGTGTTTTGAACACTGTTGTGTTGGTTTTGGGCGGCTGGATGATTGCTCAAGGTCAGATGCAAGCCATTGACCTGGCTACGTATGCGCTCTACATCTCGCTGTTCACCACGCCAATCATGAACATTCTGAACTTTACCGAGACGTTCCAGAAGGGCCTTGCGGGCTTTAAGCGTTTCTCGGAAATTCTTGAAACTCAGCCGGATATTCAAGATGCGCCTGATGCTTACGACATTCAGATTACTGCTGGCGATATCATCTACCAGGACGTTCATTTTTCTTACAACGATGCCGAAGACGTTATCAACGGCTTGAATCTTCATATTGAGAGTGGAAAAACCGTTGCGCTGGTTGGACCTTCAGGCGGGGGCAAGTCCACTACCTGCGCTTTATTGCCACGCTTCTATGACGTTACAAGCGGAAGCATCGCCATTGACGGCCAGGACATTCGCTCCGTTACGCAGCATAGTTTGCGCTCGGCAATTGGTATGGTCCAACAGGACGTGTATCTCTTTGACGGCACTATTGCGGAGAACATTGCATACGGTTGCCCCGAAGCTTCCGCGGCCGACATTGCGCTTGCTGCAAAGCGTGCAAACATCTCCGAGTTCATTGAGTCGCTGCCAGATGGATATGACACGCAGGTAGGACAGCGTGGAACAAGGCTTTCCGGTGGACAGAAGCAGCGCATTTCCATTGCGCGCGTGTTCCTCAAGAACCCTCCGCTGCTCATCCTAGATGAGGCTACTTCTGCTTTGGATAACGAGTCCGAACGTGCCGTTCAGGAATCCCTTTCTGAGCTGGCAAAGAATAGAACCACGCTGGTCATTGCTCACCGCCTTTCGACAATTATGGGCGCTGATGAGATTGTTACCATCGACCACGGTCGTGCAGTTGAGCGCGGAACCCACGATGAGCTGCTAGAAAAGGGTGGAATCTACGCTCATTACTATCAAATGCAGTTTGGTGGTGCGCCAAATCTCGCAAGGCGGTAAAATAGAGCATTAGGTGCTTTGCGAAACGCGGTTTGCAGCAGCAATCGTTCTTCTCGCGATGCGCTTAACCGCAGGTTTGCGGTTTGCAACTTGCGGTCTGCGACTTGCAGCTTGTAAACCGACGGGTTGTACTTAAGATCAAAAGTCAACGCATTGCACGCTTTAAAGTGTGTTTATGCAGGTTGAATGAGAGAGCTACATGGCTAAAGATGATGCAGAACGTTCACGCTTCGCGCGCCGCCAGAGGGGCGCGCTTGATGCTGACGCAGCTGAAGAGTTGTTTACCAAGGTAGACGAGACGGGTCATCCTAACGAGGAACGCGCAGCTCTAGAGCGTGCTCGCAGGCAGGGTGGAGCTGCGGCGGTGGACGTTGATCCACTTTCGGGATCTGATCCTTCAGGCTCAAATATCGAGAAGGTCATTACAAAGACGGCAGTCTTATTTGTTTTGGTTTTCTTGGTAATCGTTGTTCTGATGCAGGTTTCTTGTGGTGTTATTCGTCGAGCTAACACAGCAAATTTAACTGAATCAGTTACGGTGCGATCTGTTGCATCTGCATTGCGTGGCGGTGTCGAGTGGGGTAATGGATTTACGCAGTTCCCCGAGGATTTCTCGGTTCAGGAAGCTGACGAGAACACTGGTCGCGTTGAGGTAACAGTTACCGATACGACCTCAAAAGACGTGCTTGAATGCTATGCGGGATCCAGTGTCCAGGCTCAGGCATTTGCTATTAACGCGCTGCTCAACCCACGAATTAATACCGTTGTCTATCACGTCAGTGTTCACAGAAATGACCAAGGCGAGCTTCAGAAATCTCAGCTCTTTGGATTCCTTAAACCCGGTGGAGATGCAACACCTATCTTTACCTTTACGTTCTCAAAGACGCAGTCTTCTGATGGAGTAAATATCACCATGGTCATTACTGGTGCAAACGATACCATTCAAAAAGAATTGCGTGACCAGATTGCAACGTCATTTACGCCAGTTCGTGTGCTTGGCGGTATTGTTGGTGGAGATTCTTCAACAAAGAAGAACACCACTACGAGCACCACCGGAACCACTAACAGCACAGGTACAAGCGACAGTTCTTCAAGCACTAAGTAGTCTACGGACCTGCAAGCAACAAAGCAAAAGAGCAAAAGAACCGCTGAAGTCAGCGGCTCTTTTGCTTGTGCTGTTGGAAGTGACTTATCGAGAGGTCGGCTCGCCTCAAAATGGTGGAGCGGCGAATGATTTGCACGTTAATTTGACTGAAAGTTATGGAATTGATGTTTCCAAGACGACTTTGGTCCCAAAAAGGTAAAAAAGCCGTTTAGTTGGAAGTTTTAATCTTTATGCATGACGATTTTGAGTGATTTTGATTTAGTAATGTGTCGCTTGATTAGCGCCAACTGGGCTTTTAGTAATATCAAATATGTAATCAATTTCTTCGATTTCCAACTAAACGGATTTTTTACCTTTTTCGCCCTATTTTGAAGCTCAATTTTTGTTTGATAAAAAATGAAACGAATAAAGGGTCAGGAAAATGCATTTTCATGCATAACAGCGATTGCTTGCATAAAAAATAGATGCCCACTCTATGTGAGTGGGCATCTATGGCAAAGAATCATGTTTGATTTAGCTGAAGCGTAAAGTTTTACACTAGCAACGCAGCTTGCGCGAGCTTTTACTCCTGCAGAAGCTGGGCAATTAGGCCAAGCTTTGTCTCAAACGAAACGCCACGAAGCTCAAAGTTTGGCTGCTCGCGAGTGATTTCCATGGACTCGCAGACAAACTCACCAGCGAACTCAACCGCGTCAGCGATTTCCTGACCACACATAACTGCAGCTAAAAGCGCAGAAGCAAACAGATCGCCGGTGCCGTGCAGCATGTAGGGGAGAAGCTCGGAGACAATCTCGCCACGCTCGGACTCGGTAGCAACAAAGTTGCGAATGAGACCGTCGCCACGAACGATGCCCTTAAGAACGACGCACTTTGCACCCATTGTAAGCAGCGCATCAAGTAGCTCATCTACCTGCTCATCTGTTAAATCCTGGCCAGCATAAGGAATACCAGTCAAAATCGAAGCTTCAGTAAGGTTAGGCGTTAAAATATCAGCGCCGTTTACCAGGGACTTCATTGCGTCACAAAGCTCTTGCGTATAGGTTGGATACATCTTGCCGCCATCGCCCATAACTGGGTCAACAACGCGAAGTGCCTTTGGATGCTCCTGGTACAAGCGCTGAATGCTTGCAACCTGCTCTGCTGCGCCAAGGAAGCCAGAATAAATGGCATCCAGGTCAATGCCCTCTTCCTGCCATGCATCCAGGTAATCCTCAAGCATGTTGGTGGTGTCGTGCATGTAGAACGTAGGGAACTTGGTGTGTGCCGAGAAAAGCGACGTAGGTACTGGGCAAACGTCACATCCCGCTGCTGACAGAACCGGAATAGCTACGCCAAGCGAGCACTTTCCGTATCCGCAGAGGTCATGCACTGCGGCGATGCGAGGGATGTACGAGCCTTCTCGCTGGTACAGAACAGAGTTGGTTTCATTCATTACAGTTTCCTTTCACGTGGACTGATGGACCAACGTTCTAGAAAATCATACTCTATACTGTGAGATGGATATTTGACGTATCCGCCTATTTTATGAGACGTAACAAAGGAGCAGAGATGGCAGATCAGCCTGTTGTCGGCATTATCATGGGATCAAAGAGCGACCTTGCAACTATGGAGGGATGTACCGCTGAACTTGAGCGCTTGGGCGTTCCATATGAGCTGGTCATCGCATCCGCACACCGCACTCCAGACAAGGTTCACCAGTGGGCCGAGACCGCTGCTGACCGCGGCCTCAAGGTAATCATCGCGGCCGCAGGAAAGGCCGCTCACCTGGGCGGAGTTGTTGCCGCATTCACCCCACTGCCTGTCGTTGGCGTTCCAATGAAGACCTCTGACCTCGGCGGCATGGACTCCCTGCTTTCCATGGTCCAGATGCCATCTGGCGTGCCCGTTGCCTGCGTTGCCATCAACGGCGCCAAAAACGCAGCTATTTACGCCACTCAGATTCTTGGCGCATCCCTTCCAGAGTATCGCGAGAAGATCGTCCAGCTTAAAGCCGAGATGGCTGACGCATAAGCTAGCTCGTACCCGCACGCACGCAGCCTAGTCCGCACGCGTATCCACACGCGTCTGCACGTCTGCGACCGCACACGAGACCCGCGCTTTAGGAGACCTGAGGCGCGGGTTTTGCATACCGCAAAATGTGATTATGCGATGACTTCATAAGATACACAGAGATTTTTGTTTCGTGCATAGCTAAACTTTTAAGGGGTATGACAAAGGTATGACAAAGAGTACCTTCAGAAGGGAAGTGCATGGAATCAAAAAACGGCAAGCATTTTGCTTCATTCGCCGCTGCTGATCAGCCGGCTGGAAATACTCACACCTCAAAAACCTCCGTCGGGATGGCTTCTATGAAAAGCTCTTCTTCTTCAAAAAAAGACGATAACAAGAAAACTTCTCTTAAAAAGTCTGGCGAGAAGCCAGCTAAGAAGAAGGGTTTTGCCTACATTCTTTCCACAATCTTGCTGGTAGTTGGCATTGGCCTCTTGGTTGTTGCTGGCGTTATGTTTGGCAAGACTCAGCTTGAATACCACGAGCAAGATGTCATCAACGAAGAGCTTGCAACATACGCAACAGTTTCCGAGAAAAAAGATGAGGCTCCAGTTATTGATTGGGCTGGTCTGCAGGCAGTAAATAACCAGGTAGTCGGCTGGATTCAGATTCCAGACACACAGGTCAACTACCCTGTGTATCAAACCACAGATAACGACCACTACCTGCACACAAACGCAAAAGGCGAGTGGTCAATCGGCGGCCAGATTTTCATGGACTACCAGAACAATCCAAATGGCCTCACTGACCAGCAGACTATTCTCTATGGTCACCATATGAGAAACGGCTCAATGTTCCAGTACATCGGAGCAATGAATGACCAGTCTACCTTTGATAAGGTTGAGACCATCTGGTACGTCACGCCTACTCAGACGTACGAGCTTGAGCCGGTATTCACCTATCACACCGACGAAGACGACGAGGAAGTTCGTCAGTTTAACTTTGGCTCTGTTGATGAGTTCAGGTCTTACCTAAAAGATAGGCTTTCTAGAGCAGTAAGCTCTCGTTCCGATGCAGCAGATGTTATTTCTCGCGCAGACCATGTTCTTACACTCTTTACCTGCAATTATACTGACCAGTACGGCAGGACCATGCTCATCTGTGTACCAAAGACTGAGGCTCAGCCAAAGGCCCAGTAGTTGGTACACAGGCGGCAGAAACTCTTGCAAGAGTGGTCCGTTAAGCTCAACAAATTGCCACTTTCTTAAAAAATTGTTACACGCTCCGAACATATTTGTTCGGAGCGCTTTTTCTTGCAAATTTCCAGGTACACTGTATGTACTGTTGCCAAACGTGAGAGACGTTTGATCAAGGGTGACTCAAGCCGAGGAGCCCGGAGGGGATCCAATGGAACTTCACGAGGAATGTGGCGTCTTTGGAGTATGGGCGCCTGACCGTGACGTTGCTCGACTCACTTATTTTGCGCTGCACGCGCTGCAGCATCGCGGGCAAGATTCCGCAGGTATAGCCGTCGGCGACGGCCAGACCGTGCTTATCAGAAAAGACACGGGCCTCGTAACTGAAGTTTTTAACAACGACGATCTCAACGCAATGCCAGGTAAAGTGGCTATCGGCCACTGCCGTTACGGCACTGCGGGCGCCAAGGGCTGGGAGTCGGCCCAGCCACACATGTCATCCATCGACGAGACCCTCATTGCTCTGGCGCATAACGGCACTCTCGTTAACTTTGACTCCTTGCGAGAAGAACTGTCTTCTCGCCAGATTTCCTTTAGATCGCACACGGATTCCGAGGTAGCAGCCCAGCTCATCGGCTACTTTACTCGTCGTACACACCGTCTGCGCACCGGTATTGCTGCAACCATGAACCTCATCGAGGGTGGTTACGCCATGGTGCTCATCCGCGAGAACGCCCTCTATGCGTTTAGGGATCCTAACGGTATTCGTCCGCTGGTACTCGGCCATATTGGCGAGGAGGGCGAGAATAACTGGGTGGTTGCATCCGAGACGTGCGCGCTGGATATTGTGGGCGCCACGTATGTGCGTGAAGTTGCTCCCGGCGAGATTATCCGTATCTCAGACAATGGCCTGTCTTCCGAGATGGGACTTGCTCCTCGTCAGCAGGCAGACTGCATCTTTGAGCAGGTGTATTTCTCGCGTCCTGACTCTATTATTAGTGGCCGCTCGGTATATTCCGTCCGTCACCAGATGGGCCGTCAGCTGGCAAAAGAGACGCCAGCAGACGTTGACCTGGTAATTGGCGTGCCTGATTCTGGCGTTCCTGCAGCTGAGGGTTTTGCGCAAGAACTGGACGTACCTTTTGGTACCGGCCTCATCAAGAATCGCTACGTTGCCAGAACGTTCATTCAGCCTACGCAACAGCTTCGTGAGCTGGGCGTTCGACTTAAGCTCAACGCACTTTCGGACGTTGTCGCAGATAAACGCATTGTGATGGTGGACGATTCTGTTGTTCGCGGCACCACTTCAAAGCAGATCGTTCAGCTGCTCAGAGACGCGGGAGCTACAGAAGTGCACGTCAGAAGCGCTTCTCCTAAGGTAGCGTGGCCCTGCTTCTATGGCATTGATACCGCTGACCAGCACCAGCTCGTTGCAGCAAAAATGAGTACTGAAGAAATTTGTGAGTACATTGGCGCGGATTCTTTGGGCTTCTTAAGCCTCGAGGGCCTGCTTGCATGCGTGCCATCAAGGGGCTATTGCGAGTCTTGTTTTAGCGGCAAGTATCCCGTGGCAATTCCAGAGGACTTCCACCAGAGGTTTTTGCCAGAGAACAAACCCGACAACTTACATCCATCGTATGCGCTAAAGTTTGACCAGGTAGAACAGCAGTTAATTGACGAGGGTCTTATGCCCTCAGAGCAGTAAGGGGAGAAACAATGACCACTTCCGCTGATCCAACTAAGCAGATTACCTACGCCGACGCAGGCGTTGACGTTGATGAAGGCGCTCGTGCGGTTGACGCCATCAAAGCTGCTGTTGCTACAACTACTCGCCCCGAGGTCATCGGCGGCCTGGGCGGCTTTGGCTCCTGCTTCTCGGCCGCAGCTCTGAAGGACATGGAGGAGCCCGTGCTGGTCAGCGGCACCGACGGCGTTGGCACCAAGCTTGCCATTGCTCAGTTGCTCAACCGCCACAACACGGTGGGCGAGGACCTGGTTGCAATGTGCGTTGATGACATTGTCCCTATGGGCGCTGAGCCTCTGTTCTTCCTGGATTACGTTGCTGTGGGCAAGCTTAAAGCCGAGGCAGTTGCCGAGGTTGTTGGCGGCATTGCAGAAGGCTGCCGCAAGAGTGGATGTGCGCTGGTAGGCGGCGAGATGGCCGAGCATCCAGGTGTTATGAATCCTGATGACTACGATCTTGCTGGCTTTGTCGTAGGCGTTGTCGACAAACCAAAGATCTTAGGTCCCGAGAAGGTCAGTGAAGGTGACGTCATTCTGGGACTTCCTTCTTCTGGCATTCACTCCAACGGATATTCGCTGGTACGTAAGGTAGCCATTGAGGGTAAGACTGTCGAGGAGCTTAACCAGCCACTAGAGGAGCTCGGTGGAGAGTCACTCGCAGACGCTGTTTTGCGTCCAACTACTATTTATGCAGGTGGACTTCTTGTCGCACTCCGCGCAGGAGCTCCTATCAAGGCCATGGCACACATCACCGGTGGTGGAATCACCGAGAACCTTAACCGTGCGCTGCCAGCACACCTTGACGCAGAGGTTGATCGTGGTGGAGAGGCTGGTCCTGCATGGGATATTCCACCAGTTATCTCATACGTTTCTAACGCTGCAAACCTGTCTCTTGACGAGCAGTATCGCACTTTCAACATGGGTGTTGGTATGGCTCTTATCGTCGACATGGATGACGTTGACGATGTAGCAGAAGCCCTCTCTGACCAGGGCTTTGAGCCATTTGTCATGGGTCAGATTATCCCAGGCACCGGAAAGGTGGTCTACAACGATGCCAATTAAGCTTGGCGTTCTTCTTTCCGGGTCAGGTACCAACCTGCAGGCCATTATTGACGCCATTGATGCTGGCAAGCTAGACGCAACCATTGAACTGGTTGTTTCTTCTCGCCCTGATGCATATGGTCTGAAGAGGGCGGAGGCAGCTGGCCTGCAAACCCTGACGCTCTCAAAAGAGACGTACGACGATCCATTTGTTGCAGATATGGTTATTGCCACCGAGCTCAAGCGCTATAACGTTGATTACGTTGTTATGGCTGGTTACATGCGTAAAGTGGGCGTTCCTATTCTGAACACCTTCCCTAATCGCGTGCTCAACCTGCACCCGGCGCTGTTGCCAAGCTTCCGCGGCGCGCACGCCATTCAGGATGCGTATGAGTATGGTGTCAAGGTTACAGGCGTCACCGTTCACCTGGCAAATGCTGATTACGACCGCGGTCCCATTATTGCTCAGCGACCAGTTGTGGTTGAAGAGGGCTGGACCGTTGACCAGCTTGAAGAGGCAATTCACCAGGTAGAGCACCAGCTTTATCCAGAGGTTTTGCAGCTATTCGCCCAGGATAGAGTTCACGTTGAGGGGCAAAAGGTTCGTATAGAGTTAGGCAACTAAATGGCGAGAAATGCCCAGATTAAGCTGAGTGACGTAGCAACATCGCGAGTCAATAACCTGAACTTTATAAGGTTTGTTGCTGCACTGATGGTTATTGTGTCCCACTGTTATGCAGTTGTTTTGGGTGGCGATGCCGGTAGCTATCTCTTGAAGTTTACTGGTGACCGCTTGAGTCCAGGCGGTGTTTCCGTTGGCGTTTTCTTCCTCTTTGGTGGATTTTTGATTGCACGTAGCTGTGAGCACTATCCTGAGGCAAAAAAGTTCTTCTCGGCACGCATTTTGAGGCTTTTTCCCGAGCTTTTGTTTGTTGTTATTTTGACTGCGTTTGTGCTTGGTCCAATACTCTCAACGCTTTCGCCTGCAGAATATTTTACTAATCCACAGACGTATAAGTACCTGCTCAATGGCGCCTTAATTATGGTGCATCAGTTGCCAGGAGTGTTTACTAACAATCCTTCGGGCGACGTGGTTAATGCTGCGTTGTGGACGCTTCCTGTTGAGTTTATCTGCTACGTTCTATGTTTTATCAGCTACAAACTCACCAAGTTTGATAAAAAGAAGTTTTTGCTGCTCTCGGTGCCTGTTTTTGTATTGGCAGCAGTGTATTACGTGAAATTTTCTCCGCTTCAGCTAAGCGTTGTACGTGCGGTTCTTCTGTTTTTCCTGGGCGTTTTGATCTGGGTACTTAGAGACCGTATTACTATCTCACCTGTTTTAGGCCTTGCGTCGATTGTTCTGTGGTTTGTTATGGTCTTTAGCGGCATCGATAATCTGGCAATGCTGACGGTTTTTCCTATTGCTTGCTTCTGCCTTGCGTATGGAATGGGCAACCACTTTAGTACGTTTGGCACCAAATTTGAGCTGTCCTATGGTATTTACCTTTGGGCTTTTCCAATTCAGCAAGCGTTGGCACAGTATTTCCCAGCATGGCATCCTTATGTAAATGCACTGGTTGCAGCTTTGCTAGCAACTTGCGGAGCGTTTGTGAATCACTTTGTTGTTACTGCTCCACTTGGAAGATACCTCAAAGAGCGTTGTCAGAAGGCTCTTGAAGGGCAAAAGTCTTCTGAAGCTTAGAAACCTTCCGAAGAGCAGTCGGGTGCTTAAAGGAGAAGTGCCCAGATTAAACTGAGCGACGTAGCAACATCGCGCGGTTATTTTGCCAGGCCCACTAAATAGAATGCAGTTTGCATATACGCAAACGATGTAATGCCCCAGATAAGAGGCACAGTTATGTCCCTAATAGTCTGCAGGGTCTCGTGAGAAGAGTGTTTGGCTATTTGCGTGAAGATGCCACAGACAATAATAAGGACGCCAATGCCCATAAAGGCTGGGACAAGGAATTGCTGCTTCAGTGAGGCTTCGGTAGTAAGAAACATTAGGGCGATAAAAAATGCGATGCCCACAAAGATATAGAAGAGCATGAGCATTCCAAAACGGAGTAAATCAAAGTTTGTGTGCTTAAAAACTTTGCTCAAGTTCTTCTTTCCAAGAAGCAGATACATCGTAAGAAAATAAAAGGCAGCCATAGGAATACAGATAACCTTATAGACATCCATAAGTGCCATATGACCGCCTTATTTGCTGAGTTAGCTTGTTGTGTGTTTCTTCGCTTATAGTAGCGCAGTTATTGCAGTAACAAGTCCAAAGATAATGCCTGGGGCGTTAGCAATCATAATAGGAACATCGCGCTCTTTCTTGAAAGCGCCGTAAATAAACCACACGGTGCAGTTAATCATAGCAACCAGCGGCTGGATAAAACTACCTTTGTTTCCAGCAAGGTTATTGGTAATCTGAGGGATATAAGAAACATACATCATGACTGATAGTATGCTGCCAATCTGTCCCATCCTGTTGAAGAAGTTCTCGTCAAACGTAATAGCGCGCTTTTCTGTCATGTAAAGCAACCTCCAATGGTTGGTTGACGGATTGCTGATTCTTACCCAATCACTTAAGAAGATATTCGTTAGTTTGTTGCCAAATAACTCGCATCAATCCATTGGCAGAGCTCATCAAAGTCAATTGAGCCATCTAAAAGCACGGAAATCCAATTACCGTACTGATTCGCAACGTAATCAAACAGCTTTTCTCGCATAATCTTGCCTCCCTGTCCCATATTTTATTACGTACAAGATGCCCTTTATTGTGAGTCGGAAATTGCTATTATCCTCAGTATATACGCCCTAAACAGCTATACTAAATGTGTTCGTATATGTAATAAAAAGTCCAAGTGAAGGGCGTCATATGAGCCGAGTTTCTCGTAGAGAAGATGAGTTTTATAGCATGTTCTCTGAGTTTTCAGCGCTGATTGTTTCTACAGCAAAACTCTTTGTTTCTTACATTGAATCATTCCCAAGCTCCGAAGATTATGAAGTTCAGATTAAGAACTACGAGACACTCTGCGATGACCAGGTAGGAAAGATTATTTCCACCCTCAACACATCCTTTATCACGCCATTTGATCGCGAAGACATCTCACGTCTTGCCCTGCTTATGGATGAGATTGCAGATGGTATTGAAAGTGTCTCTGCGCATCTCAGCATGTATGACATCAAAGAAATGCGTCCAGAGGCAGTTCAGGTGGCACATCTGATTCTGTTTGCATCGGAGGAACTGCAAAAGGCCTTTGATCGTCTTCCTGACTACCACAAGGATGATTCGGTCATTCGTCATACACGCTCTGCAAATGAGTATGAGGACCAGGGCGATGTTGTCTATCGTAACGCTCTGAGCTCTATCTTCAGAAATGTTGATGATCCAATTGAGGTTCTTAAATGGAAGAGCCTTATGGACAGGCTCGAGTCTACCCTTGACGCTTGCAAGCATGTTGCAAACGCTGTTCAGAATGTCATCGTGAAAAATGGCTAGCATCTTGCTTATTGCGGTACTTGTTTCCGCTCTGATATTTGAGTTCATCAACGGTTTCCACGACACCGCAAACGCTATTGCAACCACGGTGTATACCAAGGCTTTGCCTCTACGCACAGCAATTATCATGTCGGCTATCATGAACTTTATCGGCGCGCTTATGAGCGAGAAAGTTGCTATGACCATTGCGTCTGGTCTGGTTGATATTCAGCTACAGCTCTACGTTATTTTTGCTGCACTGATGGGTGCCATTATTTGGGACCTCTTTACCTGGTGGTTCTCAATTCCAAGTTCATCTTCGCATGCGCTCATCGGCAGCCTTATTGGTGCAACCATTGTTTTTACCGGCAGCACAGGTCACATTCTTTGGGCGGGTGTCCTAGAGAAAGTTGTTATTCCTCTGTTTACTTCGCCTCTTATTGGTATGGCCCTGGGCTACTTTATTATGAAGCTGGTATTTGAGATCTTTGCTGATTGGCCACCTAAAAAGGCAAATGGTCTCTTCCACCGTCTTCAGGTGCTCTCAGCTGCGTTTATGGCATACAGCCACGGTAATAATGACGCTCAGAAG